>DATFBJ010000032.1:0-4728 GCA_035253885.1 Nitrososphaeraceae archaeon | reverse complement strand
ATTACCACTATTGCCAATACCATTACCATCTTTACTAAATACTGGAGGAGAGAAATTAACAATTTCACAAATACCACCAGTTGAAGAGCCATCACAATTGGGTTTCCTTATTTTAGCAACAAATGTTATTAACGATAATGGAGGTACTAAACAGGCATCTGATTTCACAATAAATGTGCTTGGAAGCCAAGCTTTTCCACCCTCTTTTCAAGCTGCTTCATCAAATTTAATGCAAATTATTTCTATTGAAGAAGGTCAATATTCTATTTCTGTTGATAATGCCCAAGGATATGAAATATCCTTTGGAAATCAGTGTCAAGGTCAGATCAAAGTTGGAGAGGTAAAAACATGCTTAATTACTCCAAATGACCTACCAACAACTACACCTCCTTCAGGACAAGATCCAATTGCTAAACTCGTAGCACCATCACAAGTACAAGGAGGACAGATAGTGATATTGGATGGTAGTCAATCAGTAGCTGATACATTAACAATAACACAGACAGCCGGTCAACCAGTAACACTAACAGATATAGGAGCTTTCAAAAAGCAATTTACTGCACCTAACGGTAACTTCCAATTAGCCTTCCAAGCAATAGCACAAAAAGGAAATAAACAGGCAATAACACAAGTATCAATCCAAGTTTCAACTAATTTACCACCACCAACTGGAGGAGTATTTCCAGTTCCAAATGTCATCTGGTTTTATGATTCCCAGCCCTCATTATCTAAAGATATGGTACTGCGATCTGGTCAGACTCATCCTACTGACCGCGTAATACTACCAAGTAGTGCAAGTGGTGTAAGCTCACATCCTATCAAAAATGGCTGGCTAGAAGTTCAATCTGGAGGAGGAAATGGTCGTGTCTATTGGAATTATCATGAAGTCCCACAATTTTCTCAATTGCCAACAGCTGGTTTCAACACTGCAATGACAGGAACATTCATGTTTAAACCAGGAATTGATAACCTATCGATAAAGGATGGTAATCATGGTACAAATGGATGGGTTTTGGATGGTGATCTAGTTTTTGGTGGATTCGGATTGGCATTTCATAGAACTGAGGTTGAATCAAAAGCTGAATATTGGCACAACAACCAGGGTAGTGGAATGACTGTATCCTATCCGAATGGCCTCAAATTGGTAGATAACAAAGAATACAAATTCTTTTTGACATTTGTAACTGATAGAGTCAAACAAGAGGTAGTACTTAACGCCTGGTTGGATTTTGGTGATGGTAAAGGTTGGGTTCAAGTCCTAAAAGATAGAAAGTGGGGACAAAGTGGATGGAGCCCAGGCAGTGTACCAAATGGAAATGATAAAGCAGAAATAGAAAAAGGACCATCATTCATAAAGAAGCATCACATTTGGACTAGAGCAAATGGGAACAGCTTTTTACCAGTCAAAGATATTAAGATAGGTACATTGGACTTTTTATCTTAATATTTTATACATCATTAAAAAGTAGTCAACTAACAGTTCATCATACTCTATTAAATTATTAGTAAATCTAATTTATTGAATGAATATATAGCTAAACCATATTTCTTCAATTTACATCAAAAGAAATTAATTGATAGAATAAAAATTGATAAACATATTTTTTACATCGGTCAATATGTTGCTATATTGATATTATCTTTAAAGACATTCTATAGATTAAGTAAAATATAGAGGAATAACAATTTAATTTAAAAGATTTGTTAATGATAATATTTGTATTGTATTCATTTTTTTCTTTTATATTACTGAATTTTTAATATTAAGTGATTATAGTTATTAGTATATTAATTAATTTCAGCTGCTGCTGTATAATAGATTTCCTCATCATCACAAACTACAACTAAAACAACTTTATAGTTGTTATCTTCCGGAACATCAGCAATTTCAATATCACTTGGAATATCTTCCGGAACATCAGCAATTTCAATACCTTCTTCTTGCGGCGAATTATTTTCATAAAATTCCTTTTGTTCTCCACTTAATTTGATATCCTCAATTTGAGTAGTGGTTTCGGAGAAAGCACTTATTGTTCTATCAATTGTACCTTTTAAAAGTAATCCTTTGATACTATCTGCAAATCCACATGGAGATTTATATGAAACCTTAATCGGCTCACCTCTAGTTAGCGAAATTTTATTATCTTTTACATCAGTATTGTTGTATACTTTAAAACCTTCTTCCACAATAAAAGTTGGCTCAATTTCAAATGTACTTCCATCCTCTTTAATTATATTCATTGGAGATATATTATCAAATTCAATGGCCTGTGCATCATCAAATGAAAATACAGTAATAAGACTAAAAACAGAAAAAAAAGTTATTAGAAATACGGAATAATATCTATTTGAGGATACCATTCCCTTAATATGTTTATTATACATAGATAAGTGTTTCCAAGACTACTAATTTGTTTTTGTATTTTTGAAATAAAAGAATGTTTAATAGGATTTGTTTTAAATATTCTGACCGATTAAAATCAACTACTCTGTAAAAGTATAGATGTCTTAATTTTGCTGCATAATTCTCTTAAATATAAAGGTCTGATTATTTTATAGTAATAGTAATAGATGAAATGTTTTAATTGTTATTATGAATTTCAGCCTACTTTATCTAATCCCATTTGTCCATCATGTGGATTTTGTTTTTATTGCAGGGAGTTTACTTGTTTTCATTATGACGATATATAAAATACATTGAAAATATTTATTTTACAATTTATATACTTATACTGTATACTCTAAACTTTATGCTAATGTCATATGTTATAAAAGATAAAAATATAGTAATAACTTAACATTTGATATTTGATTCTTGAAAGTTAAAAAGTTAATAATTTATTGTAGTATATGAATATATATATCATTTCGATGTAGCAGCAGATATTAAAATTCCCACTTCAGATATTATAAATGATCCCCTGTTGTAAGAATTTTAAATCATTGAAATTATTGTATAAGTGAAAAATTTTACAGAAAAAGAATGCATAAGACCTATAACCATCATAAAATATTGTTTAATGGAATAGCAATATTTTTTCTTCTAATCCAATAAAAATTATAAAGAACCTTCAAATTATTTTAAAAAATTTATTTTAAAATAAAAAATAAAAAAAGTTATACGAGCCTTAATCAGATTTATCTGCTTCTTCTTCTGCTTTTGCTCTTGTATTTTCAGCAGGTCCTGAAGTTGAAGGATTAGACTCTGCTGCTCCCACATTATCTTGGTTATCCTGAATTGATTCTAAACCTTCCTTTCTCTTATTACGATTGTCGGTGGATTCTATATTTGAGTCTGTAGAACTCATACCAATATAAGTACTAAAAAATATAATAAGGTTTACAAAAATTTCCTATTGAATAGTATAAAATTTGAAATTTCAAAATATATATATTAATTGTATAGATATGGAGAATAATAATAGGAACAATAAAGACAATAGTAATAGTAGTAATAATAAAGGAATTTTTTTATGTTTTATTAAAAATTAATTTTCTAAAACCAAAAAAGGTAATTATTATACTCTTAATTTAGCTATATATTTACTGATAAAAAATGAGTAAAAAATCATTTACTTATTTTGTTAACTTGCAAAAAGAGATTGCTAAGAAAATAATAGATTATGATTGTCTTAATAATGAAATCAATAATATCTGTGGAATTGATGTTGCTTATAAGAATAATATTGCATTTTGTTCTGCTTTGATAGTTAACAAAAGAACATTAGAAATAATAGAATCTATTAATCATAAAAGTATTGTAAACTATCCTTATATTCCTGGTCTTCTTATATTAAGAGAATCAGAATCTATTTTAAGTGTTTTAAAATTAATTAAAAATTCTTATGATGTATTATTAATTGATGCTCATGGAGTTTTACATCCTAGAAAATGCGGATTAGCTTGTTACATAGGTGTAATAATTGATAAACCTACAATAGGCGTTGCAAAGAAATTATTATGTGGCCATATAATGAAAGATAATTATATTGAGTACAATGGAGAAATATTAGGCTATAGAATTAAAAAAACAAATAAAAAAGATATTTATGTTAGCATAGGACATAAAATTGGTTTGGCGACAGCTACTAATATTGTTATGGATCTTATCAAAGATAATGAGCGTCTTCCAGAGCCATTAAGACTAGCCGATATTAATTCAAAACAATATAAAAGCTTAAACTTATAATATTTTGGAAGTGCGGTTAACTAATTTATCTAATATTATAAAGCTTAACTACAAATAAAATTGTTGGGATATTTCATAAGCTAAGTTATTTAGTTAAACTTTATAGAATAAAATAATACTAGAAGTTAATTTATAAACTATTTTTAATTTTATTAGATATATAATAATTATCAAATATGGAAGATTGCCTATGTAATAAAAATGATAAAGCAAAAGACCTATTACTAGATATATTTATTGTATCATCTCATTTAACACTACTAAGATGTATCAAATGTGGTGGATTGATTGGTGAATGGACAGATAAGATTACACCAATCAAAAGATCATATTCAAAAGAAGAACAAGAAATTTTAAAATAGTCTTTTAAATTAGTAAAAGAAACCAAAATTAATAATCTAATATAAAAATGTTATTTAATTTAATTTATATTTTAATATATTTAACATGTATTTAGTAAGTATCTTTATACCATGATGATAATATTAGAAAAGAAAATTAGATATTTAGTTGTATTATAATATAAATAGATAAAATGA
>DATFBJ010000031.1:0-2211 GCA_035253885.1 Nitrososphaeraceae archaeon | reverse complement strand
AGAATGTATGACAGTCCATAGTTATATAGAATATAATCCTTCAACAAAAAAATTTAGTCTTCCAGAAGAACATGTAGTAGTATTTTGCGATCATGATAATATTGCATATACAATCCCTTTTGTTTATTGGATTCCTAGTTTAGCTTCAGTCATAAATAATCTAGTTAAGGCATTCCAAACTGGTGAAGGTATTCCTTATTCTGACTATGGGTCTAATTTAATATTTGCACAAGGAGAAGGAAATAGACCAATGTTTGTAAATGATATTAATAAATGGATTGCCTCTATGCCTGATATTGAGAATAAACTCAAATCTGAAGGAGGAAATGTTCTTGATGTAGGATGTGGTGATGGATGGGCGAGTATTTCACTGGCTAAAAGTTTTCCTTTAATTAAAATAGACGCTGTTGATCCAGATATTACTTCAATAGAAAATGCTCGCAGGAATATTTCTAAAGCTGGTTTGTCTGATAGAATATCATTGTATAATATGCCTATTGAAAAATTATCAGAGAATAATAAATATGATCTAGCAATGACTTTTGAATCCGTTCATGATATGCCTTACCCAATAGAATCTCTACAAAAAATCAAAGAAATGCTATCTCCTCAAGGAGTTGTTTTGGTTGCAGATGTCAAAATGCAAGAAACACTTGAGAAAAAAAATGACTTTATAGGTAGACTATATTATAATTTTAGCGTATTACTTTGTCTTCCGCAATCAATGGCCTATTCTAATTCTGAAGCTACAGGAGCAGCTATGACTCCTTCAACATTTAAAAGATATACAAAAGAAGCAGGATTCTCAAAAGTTGACCTATTGCCAGTAGAACACTTTATGTGGAAATTTTATAAATTGACATTATAACATGAGATTTATGATTAAACTTTATAGATTTGAACGAAACAATTAGAACATATATTTCATTCTATTTTACATTTATTTTATTGATTCATCTTAATTTTTTTATTTTTAGAAGAGTGAATTCAATCAATTAGAGAACTAATATCATAATGGGGCCAGTGGGATTTGAACTCTTTTATAAAGTGGGACTAGTTTATTATAATTTATAGATAATAATAAAAGAAGAATAACTGTTACTTCATATGAGACAAGTACATTATCTATCATCATTATCCATTATAATGTTGAGATTTGAATTAAATATGAAAAAAAGCATCTTAAATCTGTGTCTACTTTCATAGATCAAAGATATTAGCAATTTAAATCATTAAAATTTGTATACAAGTAATGTATATATTGATCTAAATGATTTCTTTGACAAAGGTAAGAATAATTCTATTTATAATTTTTTTTCTAACCGTTATCAGCATGTCAATTCATTATTTCTTTAATGATGCATTTGCACAACAACAACAACAACCAATTATCAATGACCCCACTCTACAAGCAGAAATATTTGCTGAGGGTTTATCTTGGCCCACCAGCATGGCATTTATAGATGATAACAATATTTTGGTTTTAGAAAAGGAACAAGGGACTGTACGCCTTATTTCAAATGGTATTTTGCAAGAAGAGCCAGTATTGAAAGTAGATGTAAATAGTAAGAGTGAACGTGGACTTTTGGGAATTGCTATAATGAATAAGGATGCTGTATTTCTATATTATACAGAATCCTCCAAAGATAATGAAGAATTAAGAAATAGAGTTTACAAATATCAATGGAACGAAGAAAGACTTGTTAATCCTATCTTAATTTTAGATCTACCTGCAATTCCTGGTCCAAATCATGATGGTGGTAAATTGACCATTGGACCTGATAACTATCTTTATGCAGTAATTGGAGATCTTAATCATGAGGGCAAACTTCAGAATTTTATAGATGGGCCAGATCCTGATGATACTGGCGTTATACTGAGAGTAAATCCAGAGGATGGCTCTCCAGCTCCTGATAATCCTTTTACAAAAAATGACAATAACCTATTATTATTAAACAAGTATTATGCTTATGGAATACGTAATAGTTTTGGAATAGCATTTGATCCTATTACTAGTATTTTATGGGATACGGAAAATGGACCAACTGACTATGATGAGGTTAATGTAGTTAATCCAGGTTTTAATAGTGGATGGCAACAAGTTATGGGTCCCATATCCAAAAGTAAGGTTACTGAAGATGATTTAGTTAACTTTCCAAATTCTAAATATGCTGATCCCATATTCAGCTGGCTTCCATCCATTGGAATTAC
>DATFBJ010000030.1:0-2302 GCA_035253885.1 Nitrososphaeraceae archaeon | reverse complement strand
ATAAAATGGTAGCAAGTGTGATATTTACATACATACCATAAAATTGAATATCTCTTGCTATTATTAGATCTGTTTCTTCAGTAAACCTTTTCTTAATTTAGAATATAAAGTAGAATATGCAATTGATTTATTTTCTGTTACTTCTTCAGTTAATTAGTTGTTGTCTTTGTATCAATTATATACCTATTTTGTACAATCTCTTTATCCATCGTTGCAACAGAAACCACATTCACAAATGTCATTTCCATAGGATTCACAAACTACTATTTTTGTATTATTGTTGCTCATGATATATAATTAGACCTTTAGATATCTAAAAAGATTTAAAAGAATATTATGAAAAGTTACAAAAGTCACAAAAAATATACATTTTCCTAAAAAATATAAAGTTATATGGATTTGAGTATAGACATTCTGCAATTAATATTAATTATGTATAGAAATTATAGTAAAATAGCTATATATATTTAACATTTTATATGATATTCATAGTTTTTGATCATTTCTTTTATATTTATCTTCTTTAATATTTAAATTATTGTAAACAATAATAATATTTGTTTAGTTTAAACTTATCTGCTTACTTTTAATAGTCTTTTATGAATTGCAATCAATTGCAATCGCTTACATTTTATTCCTTTATAAACATATCATATATATGAATCATCAAGTATAAAGAAACAACGATAATTATGTTCTTTAAAGCAGATAAAATTGAACTTAAACAATTAGCAATAGCAATAGTTATTGGACTTGTTTTAACATTCCAATCATTGTCTATTCTACCGGTTATAGCTCAAAGTACTACTACCGATACTACAACTGCCAATAAATTGAATGCTGAAAATTACTCACCAAAAATTCATGAAATCAAGATGGCAGGAGTATTACTTCCTGATGGACATCAGGCATATAAAATGTTAGAATATAAGATAATTGATAAACAAAATAATAATACTGAATATATTACTTCAAGATACACTAATCTTCCAACAATACCTGGTCCCACACTAGTCATGACAGAAGGGGATCAAGCAAAATTAACATTATTTAACGAGATAGGACATGGACTGGTAAGCCTTCACACTCATGGAGCTCATTACGAGATTACAAGCGATGGCACATTAGGAATGACAAATCTAGTTGAAGATGAAGCTGCAACTCCTCAAGACCCATATACATATGTGTGGACTGCTGCAGATGGAACTAGAGGATCATGGCCATGGCACGATCATGCATTTGGAAAAAATGCTGCTGGAATAAATATGAATGGTGTAGAAATGAATGGATTATTCTCTACTGTAATAATTAATCCTGCAAATGGGAAAGTAAATGCTTTAGTAAATGGAACTACTAAAGAAGTAGATGTACAAGATATAGATAAAGAATTTATTTTGTTTGTTACTGATGATGCATTTTGGGGAGTAGAAATTGATAATAACAATAATAAAAAACATACACCGTTGTGGGTAAATCCTACACTTGTAGCATCAAAAAATGATTTAGTGAGATTCCATATTCAATCAGTTGGCGCAGATTTTCATCATTTTGTCCTTGATAATTATGAATGGTTAAAACCTGGAACTAATACTACAACAAGTTTGGAAAATATCGGACCATTAGAAAACCATGTATTTACTATTAGTGCTGATAAGAGTACATCATATTATGATAAAGTGCATACACATTTACTTTCTGGTATGAAAGGTAAATTTGAAGTAGTCGAAGATGGAAACACTGCTAGTACTTCCAGTATTCCTGGACCATCGCCAGAGATACCAGATATTGGTGGTACTAATGATAACGAGGTGGAAGAAATATCATTTGTTGAACAACAACAACAACAACAACAACACGGAGGTATGTAATAACACATGACAAATAATAAAAATATGAATAAAAAATTTACTTTTGGAATATCATCTAAGACGCTTATAACTGTCTTTTTATTAATTGGATTAGTGACTAGTCCATTGACAGCAAATATTTCTTCTATTAATATAACGTATGCAGAACAACAACAAATACAACATCAACAACACCAAATTAATGATGATAATAAGAAAGAAGTATTTCACACTTTAACATCTATATCTCTCTCATCACCATCATCGTCTGCATCATCAACTAGCCTTGCAAGTAGCAATGGTGTTAAACACAATATTGAGATGGCTGTAATTACTTTACCATCCGGAGCACCAGCTTATAAAATGGTTAGTCATGTTAAAAGCAACAGTCTTTATTCGCCTTCTAATGTGGATACTTCTGCTAGTGCTAGTTTAAACAATAATAATGATCATAT
>DATFBJ010000029.1:0-3131 GCA_035253885.1 Nitrososphaeraceae archaeon | reverse complement strand
CATAATTGTCTGGACTTGTTTGCTTTTTGCAGTCTTTCATTAAGCCTATTCTCATTATTGTCTAGACTATGACCATATTATTATTGATTCTCATGCAGATAAAACCAATTATTTAATATTCTCCCGATCAAAATATATTATTAATATTATTAAGAAGAGAACGATTTAAAAGTTAGACAAGTAATAATAATATTATAAGAAGGTTTTATTCATACATATAGTAAATCAAAACGGGCAGAACAATAATAAATACGTATTATTAGTGGATGATGAGCAAGATGTTTATACACTTTTGATATATATTTGAAATCATTGGGATTCTCAACAATTTCTTTTACTAATCCTGTTGTAGCATTAGACTATTTTAATAGAAATTTTACTAACTACCCTTTAGTTATAACAGATTATGGAATGCCTCATATAACTGGATTAGATTTAATAAAAAAGATAAGAGAAAAAGATACAGACTGCAACATAAAAATTATAGTTATTAGTGCAACTGTTAAAGATAATGTTATATACTACAGTGATAAATTATTGAATCTTAAAATTGATAAATTTTTAGAAAAACCTATACCTTTAGAAAAATTAAAAGATGAAATCAAAATGTTATTTATATGAAGAACATTTTCTTTTTGAATTTCTTTTTTTTGGTTTTTTAATATAAATCTATATTATATAATTGAGTAATCATCTATTAAAAATGCCAAAAATAAAGAAAAAGAACTCTTCTAAGATTTTTTCAAACTTATAAATATTTTGTAAACTATATTAAGATAGATGCTATCACGAATTCATTTGATGGATCAATAGCAATAGTAGACGATGAACCAGATATTGTACTTGTATTTATTAAAGTACTACAGGATAATAATTATAAGGTAAAGGGATTTACTAATCCTCTTTTAATTCTTGAATATCTCCATCAACATCCTGATGAATTTGATTTGATTATTCTAGATTACAGAATGTCTCCGATGCAGGGATGTGAATTGGCTAATGAGATTGCAAAAATAAATTCAAGAATAAAGATGGTGTTGTTAACTGCATATAATGATATAAAAAATAATGCACTTAATTTAGAGATAATCAAAAAGCCAATAACCTTAGATGAATTCTTGGAAATAGTCGAGCGATACATGAAGAATGAAAGTATATGAAAAAGTATCCAAGTCCATTATTGCGATTTTTTTGTCTATTATGATAAATGATATATATAATAACTACTACCGTAATTAACATTGTTCTCTAATTTTTAAATATTTTATAAGGAAAAGAAGTAGTAGAACAATTATTTTTAGACTTGGAAAAAGATCGTTGTTCAGGCTATGACAATTAATTTAACTATATCTAGAGCGATATCACTTCAAATCTTACTATACTAAAAAGTATTAAATAAGGTAGATGCGAAATATTATCCTATACTAATTAATTTCGTTAACCTGCATTGAGAACAGATATCCACATGGGGCCATAGCCTTCTATTACTACATTGCTCCTATTACTTGAGGGCTATGGCTTTTACAAATTATTCTTTCACAATCCTATTCACTATGAATAATGCAAAATGAATCTTATTATTTAACAACAAAAACTGTACATAGTATTCTAAAATAGAGTTGGTAATAACATTGATTTTTTGTCAATTCAGAATTTTTTGTTATTAACTCAAAAATTTATTTCACGATATCTCTTTATTTCTAAAGGTCTTTCCAATAATGGGTTTAGTTTCTCTATTAGATTAATCATATGCGGTTGCTTAAAATGCTCTTCTATTGCTTTTTCATTTTCCCATAACTCATCAAACATAAAAATTAGAGGATTTTCTACAGACTTATGTGGAACATAAGCAATATTTCCAGATTCTTTAAGTGTGGGTGGAATTAGATCAAGTAATATTCTTTCCAATTCTGACTCCTTTCCCTTTTTCGCTTCTAAAAAAGCTAATAGTCGAATAGCATTCTCAGTTCTGTTTTCAAATTTTTTGATATTTGTAGTTTCCATATTTACTATTTTTTTGTCATATAAATATTATTTTTTATTTAAATTCTGGCTATATTTAATATCCATCCACTATGTTAAATCTTTACTATTACTGTATTAAGTTTAAATCGTTAACCGTATATCTTTTTTATATATGAAATGTTATTTATGTGAAGTTGAAGATTTTGTGTTTAAATGTAATTATTGTAAACAATTTTATTGTGCTGAGCATCGCCTTCCAACTAATCATACATGTCCTGCCATTAATGACTATTTAGAAAAAAGAAAAAGAGCAATCTCTTATAATAATCTACCAAAAAATAATTTGATCAATAGCATTACTAAAACTATCAATATACATTTCTCTAGAACTGAAATACAACATCTATTTCTTGCAACATTTTTAGTCTCACTAGTTGGAATATCACTGAATAATTATCGTTATATTTCATTTGAATTTTTAGTTATATTTATAATTGCCTTTTTATTTCATGAATTAGCCCATAAATTTTTAGCGAATTTTTATGGAAGTTGGGCTGAATTTCGGGCAGAAATTTATGGTTTAATTATTACTGCGATATCTGCAATTCCATTTATTCCTTTTAAATTTATTGCACCTGGAGCTGTCATTGTTGGTATTTCTGAAAAGAGCAAGCTAGGAAAAGTTGCTCTAATTGGACCTATAACTAATTTAGTAATGGGATTTGTATTTCTATTGTTTTCATATCTTTATCCATCTTCAATTTATTTTAGCATTGGAGCAAGTTTTAATGCATGGATAGCGATGTTTAATTTATTACCATTTGGAGTATTAGATGGACAAAAAATTTTTGATTGGAATAAAATAATATGGTCATTCACAATGGGCATAACTATGATCCTGTTTATAGTATCATATCTTTAGATTTCAATTAAGAAATTTTTTAATTTAATTTTCTATTATTGTAAAATATAAAATTATGATATATTTAGGTTTAAATCTTTAGATTATATTAAAGTACTAAAAATACTGCTAAATAAAAATTAGAGTAATTATAAAATAACTACTATATTAATTTAATATTAACAGATTAGACTTGATTTAATATAAATAAATAAAAATTAAAGCAACATAATTTCTTTTATAAGAATATATTCTACATATAAGC
>DATFBJ010000028.1:0-11988 GCA_035253885.1 Nitrososphaeraceae archaeon | reverse complement strand
AAAAAAAGTTCTATTAAAAGAATTTTAAAATGGGTGTTTGGTGGTTTCAGCATATTCTTTATTGTAATATTTTTTTTTATGACAGTACATGATATAATGACAGGCGAATCTTCAAATACTGCAGAATACTGTGCAAAATATGGCTTTTTAGCATCACCTGATTGTTGGTAACAGAATGAATAAAAAAATTTAATTGCTATTTATTCATTTATTTATTGCTTGGATTACTACTACTACCACGGACACAATCTATACACCAAACTTCAGGCATTGGTACTCCATCAATATTTCTTCTGACTTCTATCCAAACAGATAGATTCGAACCACAATTGTTACATGTTCCATCGTAACTTGTTGTTGCCATTTTCTTTGTAATTATTTATTTTTCAGTTATTCTTTAATATAATTTTGAGGATAAACAAAAATTTATCATAGATTTCTTTTAGAAAATTCTTTTTTTATTTCTTCGTTAGATCATTTCCCAGTTCCCAATCTTACCGCAATTATCACATTTTTTTGTATTCAAATATTCGTCAATAGATTGATTAGGATTAGGAGTTACAAGCTCACCTTTTCCACAATTAGAACATTTCATTCTATTAACATACATCATTATATATAATATATTATTGACATTTATAGCATAAAAAAATTATTAGTGATTCTCAACAATTATTTTATTTTATCTTTGTAAAATTACTTGTTTATCATGATGACAAATATAATAATAAACAAAAATATTTTTAAACTATAAAAAAAAGGGCTATAGTTTAACTATTTATTTTGTTATAATGTTCTTTACAGACTGGAATTGCTTGTCCGTTTAGGTCAACTTTTTCAGTAGCAATTTTATTACAACGTCTTCCTGCATCAGGTAGTCCTTTATAATTTGCATAGATTCCATAATCGCATTCCATATCATTTAAAGTATTTGACATGTTCAACTTTTTCCGATCAAAAAACAAGTTAATAAGATTATCGGAAAGACTGGACCATATCTGAAATGAGCAATAAAAAGAGCTAAAAAAACCTTATGAAAAACAAAAGGCAAAAGAAAGACAGCGTATTCTTAATAACAAGGAAACTACCGGTTCCGTCAATTTGACGGAATCGAAAGGTGAAGTATTAGATCAAATAGCTGGTTTTGTTGGAGTTAGTCATACAACACTCAAAAAAGCAGAAGAGACGTAAGTGCTGCAGAAGAAGAACCTGAAAAATATCAAAAGAAATATGGTTTAATAAAAGAAATTAATTAATTAAATATGGTTACATATATCTGTAGTTGTGGAAAGAATTTTAAAAGTAAACAATCAGCAAAAAACCATTTAGAACACTCTCATAAAAAAGAAATATTAGATTTGGAAGTTAGAATTATGTACAAATCTGAAAGATGTGTATATTGTTATAAAAAAATTGAAGGTCCAGTAGAATCACATTTACCTCGTCATATAAAGAAAATTATAACAAAATTCTTTGATAGTTGGATGTCAAAATCGTCCTCGGTTCCGTCAATTTGACATAAGTGAATCAGATTAATATCTTATAGATGTTGTTGTTTTAATAGATAAAATAAAATTATTAAATTTCTGTTTTACTTCCTCTCTTTTACCTTCAGGAACTTCAAAATAAACCAAAAAATCAATTAATTCTGTTTTGGGATCTGTATCTCTTTGACTGCCATGCACACGACCATTGTATTCAGTTACAATATCAGATAAAATCTCATATTTTAATAAAATAGAAAGAAAAGTAAAAAAATTGTTGTAAGGTATGATAATAATTGAATATTCTAAAAATCTTTAAAAGATTAAATCACTATAATATATTTTATGAAGTCAGTATTAGTACTACTTTTTCTGCTATTGTTGGTTGGAGTCCTTTTTGTTCTTCCTCAAATTCAAGTATTATTTGCTCAAATAGGTGCTTCAGAACAAATGATGAGTCATATGAGATTTACTCATCACCAATTAGCAAATAATATCCAGGAGGTCTTACAATTAGTCAAAGCAAATAATACTCAAGAAGCCATCACTTTACTTGAAGGTATGGAAATTAAAATTAATCATATGAATACAATGTTTAATGACCTTGTTTGGGAGTTGTCCAATAAAGGCCATTAATCAATACATATACAAATTATTTTTTCATTCATTTTCAATATTAATATTTTTATAAAATTAAATTAAATTAAATTAATTTCTTTAGACATATTCGTACAAACATGTTTCTTCTTACTAAATACTTCATAGTAAGCATTTTCTGAAATATTCCGGTAGACTCTAGTACCACATTTATAGACGCAAGGTTTAGGATTAATATTTTGATTAGAACTCATTTACTTATCCCATTCATGTCTTTGTTTTTCTGTGGCAACATCTATTACCATCATATCTAAATCATATTTCATAAAATCATCTACAATACTTTTTATATCTTCATTAAATTCTCTATCTTCTCTCTTTTCTACTAATATTGGGACTAGAGATCCTAATAATCGATTAATAAACTCATCTTCATATTTTTGTTCATTCTGTCCTATTATTTCTAATGCATCATCAAAGGAAAAGTCTTCATTACAAAATACATTGATATATTCTACAAGTTGTATTGCAATATTATTACTGTTGTTGTTATCAATAGTATTTCCACTAAAATATTTTATCGCTGTTTCAATAGTCTGGTCTTTCTTTGTCTCGTAATGATGTTTTATAGGATCTTCTACTACTGCGATTAAAGCCAAAACCTGATTGCTAGGATCATTTATTGATTCAAAATGGATTTTATCTGTTTTAGTCAATTGATTAATTCCTATTTTAATTTCCCGCCGATTACTAGGTAAAAATAATACTACTAATAGCAGATGTTGGTTTAAACATAACCTTATATCTTTGAAAATAGAATTCTCTTGAAAATTTATTAAAACTTTTAATCCAATCTTTGTCTGATAATTTAGAGCTCATTTTTAATTTTCTCCAGATCGTTTTACTATATATTTAATAACATATTAGAAACATGAGAAGTAAAAGAGCTCATTTCTCTTCTTCCTTTTTAATCATAATAAAATTTCTGTTCTTTTATTATAAAATGAATATCATACTGACTTAATCCTTTTTTCGAACCATACCTATAAATATATTGAACAAAACAATTTTTACAAAAAAGGTTGTTATTGATATAGTATCTCTCATCTATCATATCTCCAAATTTATTTCTTAAAATGGTTGTACTTAGTGGTATACCACAGTCGAAACAATGATTGAAGATCTTCATTTTGATTTATTTTTTCACCTTTTTTACTATGTATTTTTATTTAATGTTAAAATTATTAGAATAGTAGGAGCTCATTTCTTATTGTAATTACTTAACTTTTTTTATTTTCTAGATTTTTTTATATATTTATAAATCTATTACTCTAGTGATATGGAAATAAAATTATGGATAACTATGTAAAGTAAAAATTGTTGTATAAAAAATAGAATGAGTATTACAAAATGATAAATAGCATCTCAGAGAGAATTATCTTGTTGATCTTATCTCTCTATGAGAGAGGAAGAGATCAACTAACTACCAAACAAATCCGATCATTACTGATAGTCATAGTCTGAACCGTTTGTCTGTATGTCTGTTTTCCATTCCTATTGCTATTTGTTGTATAGTTCAGGCTATGACAATTAATTTGTCTTCAATTTTTAAATAATATATTTATCAAATTCAATATACCTCAAAAAGAAGTAATTCATTTAGTCATAGCCTTCTACAACAAAACTATTGGTCTTTATTCATTTTCCATTGGTAGAGGGCTATGGCTATAAAGTATTAGCAAGTCAATCTATTCTAAATTACTAAATAAAATGTTGAATTATCAAATCAAGATGCTCATTAAACTCTTCTAATGAACAAAAAGATTCTCCACATCGACAATTGTATTTCTTTTCATTAGAATTTTCTATGAACATATAGAATGATAGAAAACAAAGTATTTATGAATATTATAATAAATTAATTCTTTTAAATGATGTATATTTTCATAATATCAAAAAAAATTTATTTTATAAACCATAGAAGATTTATCTTGAAGTAAATTTTACGTTTAAATGATTTATTATTAAAGGTTAAAGTTAGTAAATAATAAAAAATGCCATTTATTGATAATTTTTTTAGATATTTAATTACTCTAAAAAGAAAACTTATCTATAACTTTATTTAATTATATTGACCTCTTTTTTATAGAGGTTCTGTTTGGAGTTCTTTGGACTGAAAAACCAAACTAGAGGACATGTATTGTAGCACATGAGCCTCAATGAATCCTCTTTTCTCTTTTACTATTATGATAATAGTATTAATTAAAAAAATTTAATATGTGTATATACTAAAAAACAATTAAGTTTAGTGCATTAAATGATAAGCAAAAAATAAATTAATAAAAAAAGGTTGAATATAAAATTTTATTATGAAATTAGATTAGATATATTATTGGTAAAGGTAAAGATTATCTATCAAATTTTTTGATTGTTTAAAACTATTATCAGACATGTCATTCAATTAATATTTAACAAGAAATTTACTCATGATCTATCATTTACCAATTATTTTACCTCAAATTATTAAATAATATAATGTGAAGGATTATGATAATAAAGAACTTCAAATAGAATCCTCATAGTAAAGTCATAGCCTCAAACTCTATTACCAATATGGTAGTATTAAGATGAGGTTATGGCTTTTATTAAATAATTTGTCTATAATTGCTAAATAAAATATTGATTATCTATTATAACTACAAGACAACAAAACCATAAACCGAGCCATAGCCTATCTGTCCATCTATTTATTGCTGACAGATAATAATAGATTTGCTCCTAGGTTTTATTGAGGCTATGGCTTTTTACTATTACTATTACTCCATTAAATTTGTTTTAAACTACTAAATAATTTATTGGATATATTTATTATAATCAGAACTGATTTACAAACATACTACAGTAGCGGCAGCAGTCATAGCCTAATCGTCATATCTCCTATTAGGCAGTTGTTGTAACCCTATTAGTAGGCTATGGCTTTCTTCTCTTCTTTTTCTTTTATCTTTCACTAATTAATCAATTAAATTTTCCACAATTTTTTAAATATCATAATAGTAATATGAGTATACAAAATCAGCAATCAAAAATATAGATGACAAGTAATCCTCGGGACCATAGCCTTCTATCTATAGCAATGAAGTGGAATGGATTCACATTTTAGATAGATGAGGGCTATGGCAATAATAATTAATTAAATTACTAAAAAGAAGTATTAAATAACATGGATACAGCATTCTTTTACTTCTACCAAAAAAAGATACCATTCTGCTATAGCCTTCTACAACATCATTTACTTGACCAGCCAGTCATTCTAACCATGTAGGAGGGCTATGGCAATAATAATTGATTTTAATTAATTAATCTATATCTAGAGCTATATATCACTTCAAATCTTACTATACTAAAAAGTATTAAATAAGGTAGATGCGAAATATTATCTACTACACTAATTAATTTCGTTAACCTGCATTGAGAACAGATATCCACATGAGGCCATAGCCCTCTACTACTACATTGCTCCTATTACCAGTTGAGGGCTATGGCTTTCTTCTTTTTAACTTTCAATAATTAATCAAGAATTAGTTTGTTGTTGAATATTATAGATGGGTTATCTTAGCAATATTGATATTTATAGTAAATGCAGATAAAAATAATAAATAAAGTCAATTTATATAAATATTGTATTTGTAACTTATTTTTAATAGTTATTTACTTTTCCAATAATTATGTAACCTTTACATTACTATTTTTATTAATTGATATAATAATATCAGCATTAATATTTAATAAAAATTTATTAATTGGTTCTATAGTATATATGGCAGATTATTGATTTTTACCTATATTACATACTCCAACATAATTGCATATAGTTTTTGGAGAGCAATAATTGAATTAATATAATCTCGCTCTTTAATAGGCTATTATTCATTGTTAATTGTGATTGAAATTCTGTAGGTTTATAATATTATATTACATAAAATATATAGAATATATATATAATAAAATAATTAACTTGAATTTTTCCACAATTACAGTAAAATAACTTATTAAAATATAACGATCTATAAAATATATTATGATTTCATCATATAATTCATCAAATTCTTTCTTTAATTATTCAAAAATATCAGATTTAATTGTAATTGGGATAGTATTTCTAATTTTAATTGGCTTGTTAGCTTTTGATTATGAATATTTTAGCTTTAAAGAACAGATAGTAAAAATTCCTTATCATATGAAAATTTACTTTGATTTACTTCCATGGATATTATTTGCTGTTCTAGTTTTTGATCTCTACTTTAAATTTAAAATAGCAAAAAATTGGATTAAATTTATAAGAATAAATTGGATTGACATTATTATGATCTTATTAATACCTTTTTTATTCCCAATGAAATTCTTTAAAATTTTTATTAAACCATATAAGATGATAAAAGCAGGAAAGTATACGTTAAAGTCATATCAAAAAATATACAAGATTATGAAAACTTGGAGAAAAAAAGTTTAAGAAAATAGAAAAGATAATTTTAAATGTAAAAGGAACATTGTATATCCGAACTATATAATGAACATTGATTCTAAAAGAATAAAACCTATGACTTTCCGAATAGAGAATAAGATTTTGGAGAAAATTAGAGAAGAAGGAGAAAAAGATCAAATAAGTGTCAGTAATTTAATTAATAAAATCCTGAAAAGATATGTAGAATGGGATTTATATACATCGAAAGTAGGCATGATACCTATTCCAAGATTACTCCTTGAGAAGCTTTTTGAAAAAAGAAGTGAACAAGAAATTATTGAACTAGCTACTAATGTTGGAAAGAATGAATTAGAAGATATATTATTGTTTATGAACAAAAAAATAGATTGGATTTTGTTTTTGAATTGGTTTAAAATTAGATTGCAAAATTCATCTATTGAAATCATGTATACAATAGAAAAAAACAAACATACATTTATAATGAAACATGGAATGGGTGAAAATTGGTCACTTTATCATAAAACTATTTTTGAATTGATATCAAAAGAGAATTATAAAAATCCTGTAGATATAAAGTATAATAGTAGAATCATCTCAATTGAATTTTATGAATAAGTAAAGTATATAGAAAGTATTGATCTAGCTATGTGAATGAATAAGACAAAATTTATTTGATAAAATCTTAATATTAATACATGGATGAACGTAATATTCAAGATAAAAGGAAGACAAGTACTTTTACATTAAGAATAGATGAAGACATTATAAAATCATTACAAAATGAATCAGAACTTCACGATATAAGCCTAAATACTTTAATTAATAAAATCCTGAAAAGATATGTAGAATGGGATTTATATGCATACAAAGTTGGTATGATACCTATGGCTAAACCCATTATAGCAAGTCTATTTAATATGATGAATGAAGAAGAAATACTAGATTTGGTTTCAAATTTTGGAAAAAATGTCGTTCAAGATATAGCTTATTTTATGAAAATGAAAACAGATCCTGATACATTTTTAGCATGGTTTGAGATTAGAATGAGAAGATCCTTTGTAGAATTCAATCACTTACAAGAAAAAGATCATCATATATATGTTTTAAAACATGATTTAGGGTATAATTGGTCTTTGTATCATAAAAAAATACTAGAAAAAATCTTTAATGAAGTTTTTAATAAGCCTGTTCATATAGCAATATCTGATTTTATGCTTACAATTCAATTTGAAAAATAGGTTTTAGTATATATTTTAAGGTTATCTATTAAAAATTATTTGTTCCATTATTCTTTAATAAAATACTATAAATTAAGTATATTTATCTTTTATTGTAGCCATGGAATAAAAATCAAATTCTAATATAGTATAATTAAATAAAATTCTATTAGAGTTTAAACTTTACTTGCATCAAATAATAAGAATATAGTATAATATAATAGTTTTATCATATATTTGAAAAACAAATTAAGAAATCCACTATTTAATATAATCTTATTTATAAATAATCACTTTTGGATTGTTGGATACATTAACTATCTTTTTAGATAACATCCTTAACCAATTATACTGATCTATTTTAGACATATAAAATTAAAGATATTTTGGAAAGTATTTTAAATATTGATCGATCAAAAAATATAATGAATATTTGTTTAACAACAATTATAATAGTAGTATTTTATGTAATAAATTTGTTTTGTTATAATGAATAATAATCTCTATCATGATATCTAAATAAAATAAAATTTAAGAATAACTTAATCCGTCATTACATAAACCATAACTAATAGTATAACATATACAATTATTTTTTGATTTAACATCTTGAAATGTAATAGGGTAATTATTATTAGAACTATCTTTATTGGGAATTAATACATTATGAGGAAAAAATGTAATTGACTCTGGATGGTTTTTATCTATTAAGGCAAACATAAGTTGAGAAATCTCTGTTTGATATCTTATAGGATAAATAAAAGAACCTATTTTATTCCACCATTCTATTCCTGTAAATTGATTTGATGTTTTATAATCAAAATTTGTATCTTTTATATTAAGCTTAAATATTTCTGATTTATTTCTAGTTTGATCTGTCAAGATAAAATTTATTTGGTTATTTTCTTTGTCTAAATAAATTATACGTTGATAAGAATGATCAATTTCAGGCAATATATTCATAAATCTATACCTATTTATACCTAAAAAAATTGCCTCAAAGTAGTTTTGATTATCGAATTGGCATATGAGGTTCAATTCAACTGGAATATTTTGAATATTAAATAATTCTAGCGAATACAACATCCAAGATTTATTAGGTATTTTATTTCCTAAATCTTTTTCTAGTTTTAATATATCAGATATAGCTACAACATTTATTGGAAAATATAATTTACCATTTTTAATTATCCTACAATAGGATCCTAACCAATAATGCAATAAAGTTATATTGAAAAAATAATGATTAATATATCTTTATAAGTTATTAAAAATGTCATAATTAAGGTAAAATAAATTAATAAATTTAGTACTATTGTCTATAGATAATAAATGATACTATACTTAAAAAATGATATAATTATTTGATTTTTTTATAAAATTATTAAGAAGATTAAGTAGACGTATGTTATTATAATAAGATTTTATTTTTATACAATTATTAATATATAATTTAATATTATAAATAGAAACTTATTATCATACTATATTATTTATCCTTAAATCCATAGATATATTTCTTTCTAATTATAATTATATAAATCATTTAATAAATTTAAAAAATAAGAAAGTATAATAAAAATATATACATATATAGATATAAAATAATAAGAAATTCCTTAGAATATCTCAAATTATATTTTCCATACCGTATAATACAAAATAATTATTAAGTAATTATTAAGTAATCTCTTCAATATCATTACTATAAAAATAACACATTGTATAATCAGAATTTTTATTTTCGAATCTATATATTCGGCAATCTGAAATTTCATAGGATTTTGAATTTTGAACATTCAACAATAATTGATATGTAGGAATTTCAGATATAGATTCATTTATTTTTTTTGTTATTTCTATAAGGATTGGATCAGATGATGATGTAAGAAAATGTCCTTCATATCGTGCAGTTTTACCAGGAAAAAAGAAAAAATCTTGAACATTCAAAACTCTATTCACCATAAAAAAAATAAATATTCTTTCTTATTTAAATCATAACAAGATTTATCCAAATTATTTTAGAAGTTTATCTTACTTTGAGTTTTATATTAGATATTTTTTACTTCTTAGTAATACTTGGACAAATCATCTTTATAATGATTTGCTTCTTTAGTGATCTTTTTTACTTTTCTACGAATTGATACCATATTATATAGGCTATATAACTTCAACTATAGAAAGCCGAATGATTGTCATTATCTAAAATTTTAAATTTTATTTATTACTATTTTTAGTAAAATTAAATGATATTTATATAATATATCTAATTATTTTATAACGATGGTAAACTATATTATAGATACTAAAATATATTTTATAGTAATTTTGTAATCTTGATTTATATTAATTTTTTCAAATATTATAACTATATTAATTTAATATATTATTTAGTAATATAATTATAACTTTTAAAAATAGAGAGAAAGTAGAGAAAAATTTGATTTTATATTTTACTTTATATTAATATATATAAAAATTTTTAAAAGTATTAATAAATTTAAATTAAAATTTTTATGTTAATTAAAATATGAATCTTCAATATAATTTTAGAATGAACTTTTTAGTAATAATTACTATTTTCGGAATCTTTTTAGTCATTCCTATATTCGAAAATGCATATGCAGAATATGATTTTAACATAGAAATTCCTTTTTACTATCTTCATAATTTTCAAAATTTTAATAATTATCGATTAGAAAATAATAATATAATTCCTAATCAATTCATTATTTATCTTCAAGAAGGTGATAAAAAAGAAAATAATCCAATAGATCCACTTGAATTTTATAATTCTGAATTAAAAAATACAGATACTGAATTATTATATGTCTATGATTATGTAGTAAAAGGATTTGCAATAAAGATTTCTAATAATAAAGTTTTAGAACAATTGAAAAATAATCCATTAGTAGCATACATAGGACAGGATAGAAAATTATCAACTTTTATAAATTCTCATATCGAAAATCAGATAATACCCCAAAGTGTAGATAGAGTCGATGGTGATATAAATTTAGAAAATATTAATTCCAATGCTGTTGATGCAGATATAGCAATTTTAGATACAGGAATAGATTTAGATCATAACGATTTAAATGTATTTCATGAAAAATCATTTATTGCTGGAACATTTAGTGCTGACGACGACCATGGTCATGGTACACATCTTGCAGGTATTGCCGCTGCCAAAGATAATTCTTTTGGTATTGTAGGTATTGCGCCAGGAGCAAGATTATGGGCTATTAAGGTACTGGAAAGTTCTGGAAGTGGAGAGATATCTACTCTTATAAAAGGATTGGATTATATTAATCAAAATTCAAATCAGGTTGATGTAGCAGTTTTAAGTTTAGGTTGTGAATGTGAATCAGGAGCATTAAATATTGCAATAAGTAATTCAATAAAAGCTGGTATTACCATTGTAGTTGCTGCAGGTAATGAAGCAAAGAATGCCAGAACATTTACTCCAGCAAATAATCCCGACGTAATAACAGTATCGGCAATAACAGATACTGATGGAAAATGCGGAGGTAATGGACCATCATCTCCCTATGGTAATGATGATATGTTGGCAAGTTTTAGTAACTTTGGGGATGTAGTAGATATATCAGCACCTGGTGTGGATATATATTCTACTTTTAAATCAAATTCATATAAAAAATTAAGTGGTACAAGTATGGCTGCACCCCATGTTGCAGGAGCAGCAGCATTATACATTGGTTTACATCCAGAAGCATCTCCAAAAGATGTTAAAAATTATCTTGTGAATTCAGGAACGAAATTTTCAGATTTGTGTGATGGTAATGGTCACGGTTACTTTGTTGGAGATAGAGATAGTTTGCATGAACCTCTCTTATATATAGGTACAAATAAAATTGGACTATTTTAATCTTGTAGAGATCTATTAAACAGCAGGAACAGATTCAGCGCATACCTGTACACATACATTTCTACTTGGACATTCAGGCATTACACATGTTCC
Organism: Nitrososphaeraceae archaeon; assembly: GCA_035253885.1. Lineage (GTDB taxonomy): Archaea > Thermoproteota > Nitrososphaeria > Nitrososphaerales > Nitrososphaeraceae > TH1177. The sequence continues at coordinate 225 of DATFBJ010000028.1, read as the reverse complement.
TAAGTATTAGATTTTTTGGAATTTTCTGTTTTATTGTTCATAGTCATATAATTTCATTAAAGAGTATTTAATTAATAGATAAATCAGATATTTTAGCTATCATATTTGTATTTGAAGAACTATTTATTGTTATACTTATGATAAATAAAAATTATGATACTATGACTGAAATTTATATTCATTATATAAGAGTAAAACTGTGATTATTTAAAAATTTTTTTCATA
>DATFBJ010000027.1:0-2824 GCA_035253885.1 Nitrososphaeraceae archaeon | reverse complement strand
CCAAAAAATCGAGTCGAAAGTTATGATGGTAATATCTTAAAATTCAGAATTTCTGAATATGAATTGAAAACAAGATATAAAGATGAACCATTTATAAAAGATGCAAAAAGTGGAACTATTGAAAGTGATCTGAACGAATTGGAAGAAACATTAGATTCACAAGAAGAAAGATAACTTCTGTAACATTTCTTCATGGCTATTTAGAAGAATAGGTTATAACAATAAACTTCTACTTAATTTATTAATTAAATTGGCTTAATTTTTTAAATAATATAATAGCAATGTCAATACAACCAAACCAATATAGACAACATATTCACATATACAAACCATCACCATAGCCTACTACATACAATAATTTTATAATTAAAAGAATATTACACTATCCACACCAAAGATAAATTCCGATCCGAACTTAGCCATGGCCTTTCATCTATATGGTTATAGGCCTTTACAAAGAGAAAAGGAAGACTATGGCTTTTATAATTTTAATTAATTAATCTATTAATCTACTGATGTAGATATTATTGATTATTCAAAATCTTATCTAGCAAAATTCTATTAAATCAATTACAAATTTTTTAAAGAATTGAGATCTTTTAAAATTCCTTCAACTGATAGTCCCGGTCACTCTCTACAATGTCCTTTTCATTATATTCCTCTCTAATCAAATAGGGTATAGAAGCCTTAAAAACTGCATATACATAATCACCTGTAACAATTCCTAGATCTTCAGAAGCAGATTTGGTTATTCTTGAAACCAGATTCATATTACCAGATTTTAGATACACATCTATCATGTTATCTGCTTTAACCATATCTATTATCTTGGCAAAAACTATATTTCGTGCACTAGTTTTTATTTTTTCCTTGCATAGTAAAATATCTTCACGTTTGACTATAACTCCAATTTTAGATTTAGGCATGAAACTTCCAACAGTATATAATATATTCAAACCTACTTTAAATTCAGTTAGATCATTTTCACATTTAATTACTTCTCCAGTTAAATAATTACCTGCAGATATTATCTTGTTAAAAAATGGTGATGATGATCTAGTATATAAATTAAGTATTTCTTCAAGTGTCCCACTTTCTTCTATTTTTCCTCTATCCAAAAATGCGATTGAATCTGCTAATGCATAAATATCTTCCTCAAAATGAGTTACATAAATAGTTGGAATTTGTTGTTTTCTTAATATGCATCTCAATTCAATCCTCAATTTATCTCTTGCTAACAGATCAATATGAGAAAGAGGTTCATCTAACAATATTACATTTGGATTTAAGACAAGTATTCTTGCTAAAGAAACTTTTTGCTTTTCTCCTCTACTAAGATAATCTATTCGTCTATTTAGCAAATGATCAATATCTAAGTCATCAATAATTTTTTTTATAGTGGTAATCTTTTCTTTAGATTCTCGCTCCTTTCTTCTTAATCCGAAAAGAATGTTATTATATACATTCAAGTGAGGAAACAATGATGGATCTTGAAAAACGTATCCAACTTTTCTTTGCTCTATAGGTTGAGTGGTGATCTCTATACCATTTAAGATAATTTTACCATTATCAGGTTTTAAAATTCCAGCGATCAAATTTATAAGAGTAGTTTTTCCACTTCCTGTAGGACCTAATATAACCATAACATCCTCATTATTTACAGTAAGATTTAGAGGTCCCAATCGAAATTTTCCAAAGTTTTTTGTAATGTTAATTATTTCTAATACCAATTAGTAAGTTGTCACCAGCCAAATTTCAGAATCTGTTGCCTTCTTATTAGTACAAATATTGTTAAAGCAACAAGTGCTATTACAATGACCAAGACGATTCCGGCAACAGAATTTCTTATTCCACCAATAGCACTGTCTTCAAAGATTTGAATAGAGATAGTATGTGGATTGTATGCCATCATAATTGTAGCACCCAACTCTCCAATAGATCTGATCCATGCCATTAACAAACCAATGAGTATTCCAATCTTGGCTAATGGAAGAGATACACTTAAAAAAACTTGCCATCTCTTTTTTCCTAAGGTCCTTGCCACTGTCTCATACCTTTCAGGAATGGCTTCAAAGGCAGCCTGAGTGGGAAGAATAAGAAAAGGTGAAGCAACATAAGTTTGGGCTATAACGATTCCAATAACTGATTGTGTAAAATCTACGGGAATCAGTTTTCCAAGAAATGAATATGGACCAAAGGCACTCAAAAGTATTGTTCCACTGGCAAGTGGAGGAAGAACTAGTGGAAGTATAACAATCATGCGAATTAGAAATTTAGCCTTGAATTGAAATCTTGCCAAAACAAACGCCAAGGGAATTCCAAATATTGAAATTAGTATAGTTGAAATAGTCGCAGTAGTTAAACTCAAAATAACAGAATCTAGTATTTCAGTTCTTTTCAATGATTCTACCAAACTCATAGGTTCTATTACAAAGATTAATCCAAAAAATGGGTAGATTATATATAATACAAGAATTGTTACTAAAATTGAAAAGAGAATATTAAATCCAGATATATTTTGTTTTCCTAAATAATAGTTAACGATACCCTGCTCACCATTACTATCATTATGAAATACTATTTATGTTCCTGAACAAAAAGCAAAATTTCAGGTTTCAGTTTATATGAGTCTCCTTGTAAAATTGGCTTATTAGGACTTAGCCCAACTTTTTCTAAGATCTTTTTTCCATTCTCTGATAACAAAAATTTAACAAAAGATATTGCACCTTCTATATTTTCAACAGTATTTGGTATAGTAAATGAAAAAAATATTGGATTACCATAAATAGTTTCACCTGTTCCCAATTTATAGGATATTTTATTG
>DATFBJ010000026.1:0-4231 GCA_035253885.1 Nitrososphaeraceae archaeon | reverse complement strand
TAGCTTACAAGAGGGAATAAAATTCAATATATCTCAATTAAATATGTGTATAGAGGAGTTAAATGAAGAAAGGAAAATGGTATATCTAGAAGTAATTGATAAGGAGTAAGATAGATCGAAGTAATTATTTATAGGTCAAAGATCTTAACCATTAATAAGTATTTTAAATATTTATTTTATGGCTTAATTATGAAACAAAATCTAATTGAATTATGTAAAAAGATAATATCAAGTTAAATTAAACATGATAACACAAGGTGTATTAAGGTATAAGGCAAATGATGGTAATTGGTATAACCCTGAAGAAATTATATCATTAATAAATAAAAATACATATACTTTTGTAGTTAACATGAATGACATTGAAATTATTTTAAAGTTTAAACATTTTAAAAATGATAAAGATATAGAAGCAATAAAAATATAAAATTTTCTTGTTTACATGAAATGTAGCTTTACTCTCTTTGCATTATTTTTTTTATTGACTATTAATCTTAATATTATTGCATAATTAGATTAATGTCATAGTAGAGAAATGATTCAAACATAAATACTTATTTTTTAAATAAATTAAGATAATTTATTGTATAATATAATGCTTGATACTAATACTTTAGATTATATCTACACCAACAAAATACGCTTAATACCAAAACTTGAATTTTTCTAAAAAACATATTCATCTATATATTACACATATACAACAAGATGAAATTTATAAAATGACTGATGATTTAAAAAAAGTTGCATAAACAAAATAATTTCAATTATAGGAATTAAAAGAGTTTTAACTTCATGTATAATAATAGGTATTGATGAACAAAGTAATCATGGATTTATTGGCTCGAATATTGATATGTACGAATTAGTAGATGATAATGATTTACATATTTTAGAAAAACTCCAAAAATATACACATTCTAATCCTATGGGTAATACTGCTGATTTATCAATTTTATAGACTGCAATTAAGAAAAAGATGCATTATCTAATAACGGAAAATAAATCTGATTTTGAACCTATGTTAAAAGAAATAAGTGCATTATACCTAATTATATACAACTGAGAAAAAATTATGATTTAAATTATGTTTAATTCATATCAAATACTTTTTATCAATACAGATTTACATATAAACTAATTGAAAACCATTTACTATTTAATAATAGGATTCTCCATAGCTATAATTGTGGTTTTATTTTTTATTTTAAAAGAACAATATAAAAAGCCATATTCATTAGAAATTGATGCTATTAAAGATAAAACCGATATTTCTGGTACTATGTACAGAGTCAAAGTAACCAATACAGGAACCAATCCTCTTACAGGACTAAAGGTGAACTTGGGAAAAGGCGATATTCAAAACATGGATTTGCTGGAACCAGGACAATCATTTTTCTTTTATCCTAAACCAGACACTAATACAAGTATAGTAAAAGTTACAACTACTGAAGGAATAGAAAAAGAGAGTAATTACCGTTCTCCATTGAAAGGATTAGGATTACCAGGGAGTGGCAGATAATAAAAGCTAAATACAAAGTAGTAGAAGCCTAATACATGGACGATTCCATTCCCGATGAATTATCTAAATATGTAGATGAACCCGACTGTTAGAAAATGAGCCAGATTATTCAATTGTGTATTCTATATTCTCATTAAAAAGCAGTTATTAATAGAAATATGTTTAAATTTAATTATCAATTTTCGATATCAAAGATAAATGTCGATGTTGTTGAAAATGAAAATTCAATAATGGAATTTCAAATAAATAACTCAAATAAATAACTAAAAATTAGAAAAATTAGGATTATTGAGAAATAACTTTCTTTTTTATTTAGTAATAATCTATAATAGTATAGTATGGTGCAAGAAGGAAAAAAAGGAAGAATTAAAGAAGAAATTCCTTTTTTACAAAATTAAGTAAAAATTTATAATTATCATTAACAATAATATAATAATCTGATCAATGAATGAATAAAAATAAAAAAAATATTCTAATAGTTGATGATGATATTGAAACTTCTATAAAATACAAGAAATGGTTGGAAGATGATATAGCTGGAAATTTCAATATAACTTTGATAAATGATCCTAATGTGGTAGAACAAACCTTTAAACCTGAAAACTATGATCTTGTTCTTATTGGTTTTAGAATGTCTTTAATGGATGGTTTTGATCTTTATAACAAATTATATGAAATGTCAAAAAAAGTACAACAAGATACATCATCATCAAACAATTTTCGAGTATGTTTTATGACCGCATCAAGAATAAACTATACAGCATTAGCAGAAATTCATCCAGAATTTGGAGAAGAATGTTATGTTTGCAAAGAAGTTCCAAAAGATATATTTGTAAAACATGTTTACTCTTTGATATCTTAAATTTGTTTATTGTCTATATATTAGACTCTAGATTATGAATTGTCTTTATCAAATATTTTCTTATCCAGCCGATCATCCATATTATCTCTCTCTTTGATTGCTAACTTTACATAATCTTTTACGTTGGTTTCTGTAACTTCAGATGAAAAACCTCCAACCTGTTTTTCTATTTCTTTCTGTTGTATCTGTATAATCTTTGTTACTTTTTTCTCTATCTCTTGTTCCATCTGTGCAGAACCAATAGTACCAACTAGATCATGCATAGATCCTTTGATTGATTTTCTTAAAGAAATATCATGAGATATTGATATTGCTGAAAGATACAATCCAAAACTAAACAAGTACGAAGATAGTAGTACAAGAGAATGAGCAGCAACTCCGTATGTCGGTTCTATCGCAGAAGTTGAAAGTGAAATACCAACAATAGTATCACCTATTCCTACCATGATAAGATAATCCTTTAATTTTGACGAGGCCAAATTTTTACAAATATAAAAAAGACAAGACCAAATAGAATATTTCCTCCTATGGTACCAATTCTAAATAAAAGTCTAAAAAAATAACGGTACTGTTCATCAACTCCCGCTAAACTTTCCCCTGTAAAAAAGCCTGGTGCCTTACCAATCATGTAGAATATTAATGGAAGAGACAAAATTATCCAAAGTAACAACGAGAGTTTTCCTACTCTCTGATAAAGAGAACGTAAAAGTGTAGTAGATGCAATCCATCTAAATACAAATGCTATGGGAAGTACGGTAGAATTTAACAAATTATAATATATCAGACTAGAATTAGGTATGACATAAAGAATTGTAGTATCTGGATTTACTATTTTATATATTATTTCTCCATCGTATTTCTCAGAGGGTTTATACAAGAATGATGATTCAATAGTTGCTCCTGGTGGCGTCTTTTCTTCTATAACTTGTACCAATAATAATTTGGTACCTGCATCTTCTAATATTGATGAGGCAAGTGTAAATGCTGCAATTCCGTATAAAAGGATGACTAGATTCTTATATTTACTTAATCTATACCATGAAATCAATTTGTATGTTATAAGTCCCAGGACAATGCTTCCTGTTACTGAACTAACCGCAAAGACCAAAGGAGATAAAAATCTGTTACCGTTGTTATTAAAAAGCATAGACAAGAGTATCAAGAATAAGGAAAATTGGATTATAATCACAGTCCAATGCATTATATTAATAGTCCTAGATTTGGTTCTGATCTCCTTGCTTATTTGTGTAATATATCCTAAAAGTAACCAAGATCCGACCCCATATCCAATAAACACTGTCAAAATAAACATAAGATTCTCCATATCATTAGTATAAGGCAAAATCTGACGTGTCATCAATAGGTCAATAATTACAATGAATATTATGATAATTCCAATTATAATTGGGATTTTTCTATCATGCATAATGGGTATTTGGAGAAAAAAATATTTCTCAAAATCCATAATTTATATATCTTTTAGAAATATTTAAGAATAATTAACTTCTCGTAGTTAGAAACGATATCAACTTGATAATATTTATTATTAAAATTAGATTTTAAAATATTGTTCCTACTAGTGATTGAAGGCTATGGCTTTTCCTAATTATTCCTCGATTATTAAAAACATCATTAATTTAAATTCTATTTGATATTGAACATTGACATAGTGTTCATTCAACTCCCAATGATAATGGCAATTAACATTGTTCAATTAATTTTGAATAATTATAAATAAAAGAATACTGATGATACCACTGTTGTCTATTAAAATTTTATGTTATAAAAAGAAAAGAAAGAGGAAAGAAATCTAAATTATATCCAAACATTGCTATAAGTTAATACTA
>DATFBJ010000025.1:0-4747 GCA_035253885.1 Nitrososphaeraceae archaeon | reverse complement strand
GGTCTATAGCAATACTTATCACTAAGATATTGTCATGTTCACTTAATTCATTAATTATTTTCTCAACGTAATACGGGCTCGGAGGTCTTCGAATTCTCATTATAACAGGGTTCGGTAACATATTGTTATAGAGATACAACTACCTTGTATTTAGCTTTTATTATTAGAAACTTATTTTTAATTTAATTTTTACTATTATTTCATGTCAGTAAAGTAAATACCGATATTGCCGCTTTATCATCTGAAGTCTTAGCAGACCTATCTTTCCAAAGTGAAGACGGTGGATGATACGTCAGATTACTGATAACCTATGATTCAGTTAGTTTATCAATATAATTGCAAGTGCATTTATTGATATTTATGCAAGATATGTTAAATGATAACTAAGTTGTCAATATGTTTAGTTGTATGACATTCTTGGTTCTTTTAAAATAGAAAATAATTCAGAAAAGTTAAAAGGCTTTAAAATTACATCTTCACTTGTTATTCCAATCGATTCTATCATATTACTTATATTATCTAATGAGTAGGTTGTAGTTAATATTATTTTTTTATGTGGTAATTTATCACGAATCTTTCTTGCAACTTCAAAGCCAGAAATCTCAGGAAGATGGGTATCTAGTATAATGATATCATAGTCATTGTTGTCATTGTCGTCTTCTGCTATATTAGAAAATAAAATTAAACATTTGTTACCACTTTCTAATTTACTAACATCCGATATTGAAAAATCATACTGTTTTGTAAAAAGAGAGTAAAGATATTGAATATCTGAGTTTGGTTAAACTATTAGGATCGTTTAGGTTTTCTCTTTTGGTTTTCTGCTGTGGATTGTTTTAAATCAATCGTTATTGTATGCGTTCCATTAAGGCGACCTTTGGTATCAGGCAATAAAGGATTGTTAATGACTAGTCCAGGGTGAGGACATACTACAGTAATATTTTGATTATTTTGCTTCCATTCCGTGGTAGTTTCATGCCACCACCATTCTAATATTTCACATTCCTCAAATTGTTTATTATGTGATAAGAAGCATGCTGCATCTGCAAATACTAGTATTGCATCTTTTTTGCCTTCAGATTTACGATGATTCAGAGTTTCTTCCAATTCCATCTTTAGCTTTTTAAAAGGACGAAAATCTACATTAAGTGCTGATTCATAATAAGGCTTAAAATCAACTATACGTAATTCATCTCTTTCAATATTTTCCTTATAATTATCAATTTTAGCGGATAAGTTTGAGATATTCGAGCTACTTTTACTATCATATGCGTTGATAGATGCATAAATACACTGGTATCCACTCTTTAATCCGTTATTAATGTAATTTACAGCTGCATCATTACGCTCATCATCGCTGCTATATAGTAACATTATATGCTCATTTGATGGAATAATATTTGTTAAACGAGAAGCAGATGACATCGACATAATAACATTATTGCACAAAGTATATTTAAATGCTAATGAATTTGATGTTCCTTCTAAATTCATTTTACTAGATATGTTTTTTCCGATTTGCATCCTGCACCACCCTCCTATCTCTTTTAGAAATTCTATTATTGATAGAGCAAACTTTTTATTGTAATTAGCTTGGTTTACTATATAGCCTATACCAAGACTTTTATTATTATTACTTACACTATGTCTGGCTGGTTCTAGTTCTTGAAATCTTTTAGAATAGCGAACTTTAGGAGATAATTTTAGCATATTTATTCATCTAGCCCAATATTCACATAACTTACAATAGTTATACATTATAGAAAAATGATATACAACTAATACATTTAAACCATTATAAAGTGGTAATATTGAGAATATCGGTGAGTAAATCAATCACTATTAGTTGATTGTTAGAACAAAGTTTATCTTTGGTAAATATGCTATTATCATTAATTCTTAAATTCTAATATAATAACTAGATTAATTGAATTGAACTATCATAATTTACCTATTACAATTATAATTACTTTTTATAATTATTTCTTGTTGGTAAAATAAAATACAAATATCCCATATCCATCTATCTAAAGGACAATAAAAGAAGTTCATTGAGGCTCATGTGCTACACATGTCCTCTAGTTTGGTTTTTCAGTCCAAAGAACTCCAAACAGAACCTCTTGATATATATTTAGACAATATAGTTAATATCTTTATTTGTTTTTTGCCATAATTAGGCACTAGAAGACCTTGTTGTTTTATAAATAAAATCTCTTGAAATTTGTTATAAGGTTTTTACAGTATTAGCTCTTATTATTGAAATCTCCTTCACATTATCTTTTGTTTAGTGAACAGACGTATTAATAGACAACATATTTCATAGGCATAACTGGATAGAAGTTATACCCTCAAATGATTAAAGCAATCACAAAGATTAAAAATTCTATTTATTCTTATCATTTCACCTACAAAGTTGCCACGTTTAAGAAATTATAAATAGATTTGGATGAACGCAAGAAAATTCTCAGCTAGGAAAAAAAATTTAGTTTAAAAGAAATAAAATTAACTAATGATTATTGGCAGTAATATGTAATAATTCACCAATTTCGTTATTTATTTTCTGAAAGTTTAATCCTTTTTCTGTTGTTATGAATAGTTTAGTTTCACCATGATACTCAATAAGGTGATTTTCTATCAATAGAGTAAGGTATTCTTTTAACTGTTGGTAACTAAGAAAGGCTTTATACATAATCTTTGTTCTGGTAGCTCCTCCATTAGTTGAATCTAGTATCATTGCAACTATTTCAGTTCTACTTCTATATTTCATAAATAACGTATATGTGATTTAATTATTTTAAGATATTGTCTAATTAAAGGATATGAAAAATCAGAGTAGGATTTAGGATTAAACACATCTTTGTACTCACATCCTTCTCAAAATTCTGTTTATGATTCACAACCTATACCATCTTCATCACGGTCAAATCCATGAGGGTCAGGAGGTAAAACTTCAAAATTCTTGTCTGATATATCTTACAATTGAGATTTGGTGGAGGTGATGATATACAGGCATCTGGATATGAAGAATCACAATCAGAGTCTTCTTGTTGGGAGTTTGTTTGTATGCTAGACAAGAAAATGAATTGTAGATTAGCTAATAGCATAATTGTCAATATTAAAGTAATTACTTTGATTTCATTCTTTTGTCATTATAAAATTGTAGAATTATAAAGATTATTGTAAGAATCTTTTACATGAAATATATATAAAATCTAGATATTGATGAAACAATTAACCAATATAAAAAACAGTAGTAGATTCTTTCAGCATTTGAAACTTTTATTAAGTCGCATTGGAATCATTGAAATATTAGTCTCAAAATAAATACTAAAAATGACTTATGATAAATTTTTTTATCATGGTAAAGGAATACGAGAAATTATAGTTTCTACTGTAACTGCAGTATCTGTTGGAATTATTATCTATCAACTTATTTATAATCCTACAAAATTAATCGAACTTGAAGTATATTTATTTGATTCAATTGTAACTTCTATTCTAATTGCAGACTTTTACTTGAGAATGAAGGAATCAAAAGAAAACAAACGTATTTTTATTCTAAAACATTTGTATGAAATTCCAGCACTTATTCCGTTAGTAGTTTTTGGTTTTTTTGAAAGTTACTCATTTCTTAATGTAATCTTTAGATTATTAAGACTTATTCGCCTTTTTAGAATCATTCATCTTTACTCACGAATATTATCTTTTTCAGCTCAGACAAATAATCGCTTGCTCTATATTATAGCAGTATCAGGCATGGCTGTAAGTGGAGGAGCAATTGGGTTATTTTTAGTTGAAGGAAATGCTCCTGATAGTAAAGTAACAAATTTAGGAGATGCGTTTTGGTGGGCAATAGTGACTGTTACAACAGTAGGATATGGAGATATTTATCCTGTCACTACAGAAGGAAAAATTATAGCAAGTATTCTGATGGTTGTTGGAATTGGTATTTTGGGTACTTTAATTTCTACTCTTGGCGCCAGTTTTATAGAATCCAGACTTAAACCTAAATCAATTATTGAAGAAGAATCTAAAAAAACAATAAATGAAAAAATTTTCAAACTTGAATTATTAAATAAAGATGAATATTCTTCCTTGATATTATCTATTAATACACTCTATAATGATTTAATTAAAAAACAAAATGAGAAAAAAAATACTGACAATCCCAATTGTCCAAAATGTAATAATTCCTATCCTAAAGATTCTAGATTCTGCAACAGATGTGGATACTCAGTATTAAATTCTTAAATTATAATATTAAAATTGGATATTAACAATAAGGTTTAGCCCATTACTCATTTGAAAATTCAGAAATGTCAACATACTTCCTTTTGTAAGTTGTAAATAGGAAATTAAGATTTAGATTTTATACTTCCAAAGATAGAAATATTATTTCTTTAGCAATACCCTACCAATAATTATTCCTACCAAAGTAAAAGACCCAATAATTACAGCAACAAATACAGTATCTGCTGCTGATGCTAATGGCTCTCTTACAATTCCAACAAATATGGAATAAATAAGGATAATAAATCCAATCAAGGCAAATAATCCAAAAACTATAGATTTAATTTCATCATTTCGAACATCTCTTAAATATTCATTAAACTTGTTAAATAAATTTTCAGCCATTGCCATTACATCAATTTAATAATATAAAAACAATTTCGAAGATTAATGTCCTGCGAGTAATACCGATAGCGGTTCTAAAATAAGAGTCTACTATAATGATAATATTATCTTA
>DATFBJ010000024.1:0-3050 GCA_035253885.1 Nitrososphaeraceae archaeon | reverse complement strand
TCCATAAACTCGTTGTAAGAATTTAAATGCTGTCTAGCGATACCTTCTCTTCTTAAAATATCATTAATAATTGGCCATATATCAACAAAATTATTTACCAAATAACTTATATCTCCTTCTTATCCTTGTACAACATATCTGTAATATACACTTTCACCCGCAGTTGGACTTCTTCTAGTAATTTTAATAATATCTCCCGGTCTAATATCCAGATCTTCTAATCCTTTATCATTTGACATAATATATGGAAGTTGATTAGTTTTTACATTGAATTTTTTAAGAATATTTTCAGCTTCATCTTTAGAAAGAATTTCATGTTTAGGTTGATAAATATGATTTTTTACTTTGACGATTTTTTTATCTACTGACAAATTAACAATCCTCCATTCTTATATTTATCATTCGGTAAATAAATTTTGATAAAAATAGCTTTTCGCAATACGAAATCAATAATTTGCTTAGAATAGGAGATATATGTAGTTTCTTCCAAAATTATAATTTTGGACAGGAGTTAAAATATAACATTTATGTATATTTAAAAATTTTTTGGGAAATTAGTTTTATATCATTAAGGCCTTCGGAGGGATTTGAACCCTCCTCAAGCGGTTTCTACCATTTTACAAAATAAAAGACCACAGCCGCCTATACTAACCAGGCTATACTACGAAGGCCACTACGGTTTTATGAATACGTACATTATTTATTCTTTAGAGAATTGAAAAACAAAATTAATTAAAAATTACTTATCATCGATTATACCTCTTTTAACCACTACTATTTCTCTCTTTTCTAGTTCTTTACATATTCCATTCATTCCTATTGAGTCTCCAGCAAGATGTCCTAGGATAATAAGATTTTTACATCTTTTATCTTTTTTTAATTTTAAAAGTTCATTATAATCAATATGAAGGTAGATCACTGTAGAGATATTATTTTCGTAATAAGCACGTGCAATATCATATCCTCCATTAGATCCAGCTGCTAGGATAAGAACCCACTTTTCCAATTTGTTGGTAGATTTCCCATTACAAATTATAACTCTTGTTAAAGCTTTTTTAAATTCCGGTATTTCGTCTATTGCATCTATTAAGTCAGAAATAGATTCTAAATTAGAATTATAAATTTTACTTAAAATAATTTTTCTCATATATTCATCTAGTGGCTGATGGATATTCAATAATGGCATATGAAGGAGTTGCGAGGTGCTAATTACATCATTATAAATTAAAGAATGAGATTTTAAAGAAACTTTATGTTTTAAATCTTTAACCAATGAAATTGCTAGATTTTTTTTGACACCATTCTCTACCATATAATCTATGTGTCTATCAAAAACTTTATGAAATGATAACAATGACTTTCCTAGCGGATGATGAGTTAAGACACAATCACAACCGAGATTTTTGGCAAGATAAATATCTGCTGGATTTACATCGATAGAAACAAAAACCTTTTTAATATTATTCCCTTTAACATGAATAGCACTATCAAATGGTATTTTTTTCCATCCAGCTAAATCTAAACCAATTTTCATTATTTTACTTGTATCTAATCCCTTCAAATTATTCTAAAAGAATACCAATAATGTAGAATATTTACTTTTAACACATTGCATAATTGCCAATTACTAATGATCTTCAAGCTAAATTAAAGACTAGCGACTCTTTATTGACAATGGTAAAAAAATAATAATAATAAAAACTCAATAAAAAATTGAACTGTTTTGTATAAAAAAATTATTAATTTTTATTTGCGATATCAAAATCTTAACCTAAAGATCTCATTCTTATTAATCTCTTTACAATTATTACATCTTTATTGGCTTACAACAGACGTTGTATTATATCGCATTACTGGAACAGATTATTTTGTAGAAGCATCTGGATTTGTGTTATTATTTATAATAATTGACTATATTGAAATTCCTGCTTTAGTTTCTGGAATAATATACTATTTTTTTGAATTAATTTATAATAAAAAAGAAAAAAGAATTAAAGATACAATTTTTTTAATTCTGTTGGCAATACAATCGATTCATATCTTCTGGATTACAGATGATATAGTTTATTCAACTTTTGTGGGTGCTGACTTAATTGAAATGCCAGAATATCTTGTATGGATTGCAATTCTAATAGATTATCTAGAACTCCCTGTAATTTACGATCTTTTAAAAAGGATCGTTAAAAAAGAATAATAACACATACAAATACCATTAAAAAATAAATTCATGTACTTTTTAAAAAAATCAATATTATATTATTAATAATAATTAATTTGATATGAATAGTGAATACAAAAGACTTTTACCAGTAAAAATATAAATCTTATCCAATTTATATAAAAAATGTCTTTAAAATGATTATGTAATATTTAGTATTAGAAAATTAAAAAGTAGTAAATCAATTAATTATGTCTGCTCATTGACAATATTCTCTTCAAAATATTCCTTTATCCATCGGTCAGCATATCGATTATGATTTTGTAATACTACTATTCGAGAAATTTCACTTTCATCCATTATACTATAACCTTGTAGAGCTTTTTGAAGAGTATTAGTAAATTCTCTTACTTCGCTAAATTCAAGCATACTACTTTGCTTTAGTCTATGAATAGACATTCCTATATGCATATATGATTTAATTTCAATAAAATTTGGATTTCCTTGGTTAATTACATCAACAAATTCAGGTATGGTGGTTAAATCGTTATTATAGTTACGAATTAGAGTCATTCTTAATACTGTTCGTGTATTAATTTCTGATAGAATATTTAATGAAGCAAGCCATCTATCCCAAGCATCTTTATATTTTGGTCTATTTATTTGATAAAACATCTTTTTATTGGAGGCATTGGTTGATAAATATAACTGGGTTGGTAAAGCATCTTCTTTTATTAAACGTTTAAGCATTTCTGGTTCTTGACCATTTGTTACCAAAAAAATAGATTTAGTATTCTTTAATGATTTAAGATATTTAATTAAGTTTGGCAATTTTGGATACATGGTTGGTTCACCCGATAAAGAAATAGCATAATGAGCAGGAAATAATGAT
>DATFBJ010000023.1:0-2661 GCA_035253885.1 Nitrososphaeraceae archaeon | reverse complement strand
ACAAGATTTTGCAGTCTGGTAAAAATTGCCTTTGAATGTATTATATACACTGCCATAAAGATAACATTGCAATAAAGAATATGGTGAAACCATCAAATATCCATTTTAAAATTTTTTAATTTTATTTTTACCTTACACTTTGAAAAAAATTCAATAAATTAATGTTTATGGATTCTTTTTTTTAATACTTATTATTCAACAGCGACTTAAAACTATTAAAATTGAGAATCTTTTTAAAAAAAGATAAACTAAATAGAAAATCATTTCTTTATATAATAAGATTATAATCATGGTATTAAAAAAACGTGTAAAATTAACTGTAGAAATTGATATAGATATCCCTACAGACGTTATAGCAAATAGGACAAGGATTAGAATGGTAGAGGATGGAATAATAAAGAGTATATCTAAAGGTTTGTATGAAGAAGGACTTTCATTTAATATTAAAAAATTTAATTTTGATATAGAAAATAATAAATTTAACTAAACGAAATCAAATATTGTTCTATTTTGAAAATAATGATATAGATAATTTCTAGTAACAAAGATATCATACTTTCTATTTTTTTCAAAAATATTTATCTATAATTTTATTGAAATTTTTACAAGTTTACACCAAAACCAATTGTTTAACAGGTCTGGGTGTATTGTTTATTAAAAACGAATCGTAAAACTAATAGAAATAAAAAAAATTCCAGGTTTTTCGCTTAATGTAAAAAAAACAATCTTGTGATTCTAATCTTTGTAGCCAAAAGGCCAAAATAACATTTTTAAAAATAATCGACCCATAAAAATATCTAATAAGAGAGATAGGAAATTCATTAAAAGACTTTAGAAAAAGTTATATAAAAAGATTTTTCTTTGACTTTTACAGATTGATAGTCTGCTAAAGTAATATAGGCAGCTATTGTCAGACTCCACTATTTATGATTAGATTTTAATTACTTTGAGGATTAATTTATTTGAAAAAGTAAAAGATATTAGAAGATATGCAATCAGAAGAACAATTTGAAATACAGGATTATATTTATGAGTAAAATTTCTCCAATAAAAAATAAGATAATACTATTACTAAAAATAGTAATTGTATAAAAATTAAGTTTTATACTGAACTTAATAGTAATTTACTATTAAAGGTAACAAATAAAATATAAAATACATAAAAGTTACAAAAAGTTGTAATTTATCCCTTTCAAAATCTAACGCTAATAGCTTTCTATTGTAATTCATTAATCCTCTGTTCTATAAATTTAGAACAGGAATTATTTTCAAGCTCTTATTATCTTTTTGAAAGACAAAATATGAATATAAAAAATGTTATGGAAAAAATATATAAATGCTAAGAACATTAAACCAAATCTTCAAAAAGGGGTATAATCTCTTTCTATTCCAAGAAGATTATCTATCTCTACTCTATTACTGATTTTTTCCTTTTTAATTTTATTGATAATATTATTTATGCAATTTTCCTTAAATTCTGTCCTTTCGACAGATAATTCATTTTTTGTTGTCCCTGAAGAGGAATTTTATGATCCAAAAGACTATGGTGGGGAATCCTCTTTATCCTCTAAAGATGAAAACTCTTCTAACAAGTTTAGAAATGAAGCTGAATTATATAACACAAACCCTGAATTTACAAATTCAATAAATTCCTCTGATTTTAATTTTGCACTTGCCGGGGATTGGGGTTGTACTAAGAATACTAAAAAAACTGTTAATTCAATTCAACATCATAACCCTGAACTTGTTTTCAATCTTGGAGATACATCATATGAAAAGGATATAAACTGTTGGATAGATATAGTTAAGCCAATATTTGATAAGATGAAAGCGGTAATTGGTAATCATGATGTCATGTCACAAAATCTATCGGAACAACATATGAAAAAATTTGGATTAGATAAACCATATTACTCATTTAATTATAATAATATTCATTTTCTCATGTTGTCTTCTGAATCTTCATATATTCCTGGTTTAGATCCTGACTTTTCCGATTTAGAGAATACAGAACAATATAAATTTGTGAAATCTGATTTATCAAAGGCATCTAAAAACCAAAGATAAAGTGGATTATTGTTATGAGTCATAGACAGTTTTATTCATCACTCTGTGGAGACCACGACTCTTGTGAACCAATAAAAAAATTAAGAGATGCTTATCATCCTCTTTTTGAAAAATATGGTGTAGATATACTATTTAGTGGACATGCACACAATTATGAAAGAACATATCCATTATTTTATAATGAGATGAATTCATCGGAGCCCATTATTGAAGAAAAGTGGAGTAAAACAGATTATAATTCTCCGAAAGGAATGTTTCAGATAATAGTAGGTACAGGTGGTATAGATTTTGATAGTTTTTCTAACCAAGAGCCTTTTGTAGTATATCAACAAGACTCTAACTATGGATTTTTAAATGTCAATGTTATTGATCAAGGGAATGTACTTTTAGGAAGATATTATACTAATGCTGGAGATGTATTAGATGAATTTAAAATTTTTAAATAAAATAATCGCAATTACTTTAGAATTTTAACAATTATTTTATCTTTTAATTATATCAATAATGATAATAAGAATTTTTGAAATTAAATGTGGATTTTTTTCTAATCTGATTGTACTCTAGATCACTCAAAAAGTAAAGATCAATTTTTGT
>DATFBJ010000022.1:0-3859 GCA_035253885.1 Nitrososphaeraceae archaeon | reverse complement strand
TAAGATTCTTGGCTGTGGATTACCATCATTGATTTTTCTTAAAAAAGATAAGAGCAAGGCCATGAGAGTTGGAATAGGGATGGTATCGAGAGGAGAAGTAGGTTTAATTGTGGCAGGAGTTGGTGCAACATCAGGCGTATTATCTGGAGATGTCTATACTGCAATTATTGTTATGGTTGCAGTGACAACAATAATTACACCAATATGGCTTAAGAAAGCATATCAAAAGGAAGAAATAACAACATAGATTATCTAGTTTTATTACGTATAAAGGTTATCTAAAATATCTATACAATCTCTATTACTAGTTGTAGATTTTAGCTATGTCGATATTTTTTGATCATAATTCTCTTTGATTCAATATTGCTTTCTCAAATTGAAATGTGCTTATCAAATATTCTTATTTTTAAAGAGTTACTCAGAGTCACTCTTTTTAGTAAAACATAAAATTAATTCGATTTTTAAGATAGTTGAAAACCTCCAAATGGATTTGCTATACATGCAAACAGACTTTAACTAGGAAATGGAATGCAAAACGTCATTGCAATATTAAACATGACGGTCTATTTAACTCTATTATCCCTTTTAGGGAGTACTTGACAAAGACAACGATGACTACTACAAAGACGTCTCCTATCATTACCCATCAGAAGGTTTCTTCATACAAAATCAACAACAATAACCAATTATCAGATCAAGAAAATTTGTTATTGCAAGATAAACTAATTCCTAGAATAGAACCATACCGGAGACGAACAACAAAAGAAGATACAACAGCAGATGATTTTACAAAAAGAGAAATATTGTTATCAAATATGCTTGATAAGATAGCACCAAAATATGAAGAAATCAGAAATCTTTTATCACACATTCCTGAACCAAATAAGACACGGATTCTAGGAGGTATTATAAGTAGTGCATTATATGCTGATAATCCTATTAGATACATCAATAACCAATTAAAGGATTTACGTAAGACTAAATTTTATAATATGATGTTAAATGATGCATCTATTTTTCTTGGTTTTGATAAACAATCGACTAAGGAATATTTAAAAATGGGATTAAAAGAAGATACAATGGATTCATAGTCATATCCATTGCAGTAATGTAGAGTTAGATTTAAAGTAAAATATTGGAAAAATTTTGTATCTATATTCATATCCTTATTGTTTAATTGTATGTTGTATGAATGTCAGAAGAAAGATAATCTGGAGAATGGGTATTATCACCTTGCACGAGCATTCCCCAGATAGTGTGTGGAATTTATTCCAACATACACTTTCGGTATTATTTATTATAGTTTGCTACAACTTATTCCATAACGAAATTTTATAACAAAAAGAGGGGAAAATATTTTGTTGTTATTATATTAAAAAATTTTGAATTATCACATTTTTAGTATAATATATTGAAATATATTCAAATCACATTAGGATACAAAGTAAATTATATGAATCTCAAAAAGATCTAATTCTACCGGAAGAGGAATTTTTAATAGTAGTTGTTTAAAACTTTTAATTATTTACGCTATAATTTAATTATATCAAATTTTTATACATGACCTTGCAGAGCTCTATACAATGAAAATAATGACCTTAAGTATAACAATAATGAGCATATTAACAATGGGTCTTTTATACAATCCATTAATTTCATCAGATATCCCCTTGTTTAACAAAGTTTTTGCTCAAGGAGTAGAAGAAGTATTTATTGTACCGGGAGCATCAGATCCAAATAATGACAAGGCATTTTTTCCACCTGAAATTAGTGTATCATCTGAAGGGAATATAGTTTCATGGACAAATGATGACTCAATAGAGCACACAGTAACTTCTGATGATGGAGCATTTGACTCTGGCCCAATATCCCCTGGAGATACATTCGATAATACATTTGATTCACCAGGAGAATTTGGTTATCATTGCTCAATACATCCCTTCATGACAGGTGTGGTTATAGTTGAATAATTCTCTTTTTTTATCTGTTAATATGTTGTAAAAAGTTTCCTTGAAATTATTTATAAAATAGTTTACTTAATTTATAAGTGAATTTATTAAATAAATTAAAAAGATAAAAGAGAATTGTATTTTTATTCTATGTCTATGATATACCATAGTCTCTCTTCGTAATACCCGCCTTCATAATGGTCATAATATCCATTACATCATCTATTGTAATAATACTATATTATTAATATCATTTTCATATAAAAATTTTAAAAAATTGAAATTTTTTCCTTAACAAATATTATATTTTTGTTATTGATGCCACACTATCGTAATTATCTGTTTTAATGTGTCCATAAAAAATGAAACATAATTATAAGAACTGGAAGCTAGGACCTTCCAAATTAATTTTGACAATAGTAAATATCTTTTAATCAATGAAATTGTTATTTTTCAAATAATATTTTATTTTCAAGAGGATCACAGAAAGATCTTTAGAAATAAGCATAGTAATGTTAGTATTTGTAATACAATAGAATTATTCTTAAAAAGTAATTGTTAAAGAGATAAAGAGCAATAGATAAGAAGACAAATAAGATACTTTTAGAATAAAATTTTTGCACAATTAAAATAATTATGATAAATTAATTTTGTGTAAAAATAATATTTTTCTTTAATTTTACTTTTGTTTTATAATCTCTTTAACTCTTCCTATTACATCATTATCAAGAATGACTTTAATTCCATATGGATGAGTGGATGAAGATGTTAAGATTTTTTTTACTATTCCTTTGGTCAATTTTCCAGTTTTTTGATTTTCTTTTTCTACTATTTTGACGATAGTTCCGGGTTTTACATCTTTCCTCTTTATCTCTTTCACTATGCCTTCAATTATTATCATATTTATGGATAGTTTTTATATCTTTTGTTCATTAATAATAATAAGAATATTATATTTTGTTGCGAAAGTTATTATTTAATATTTATATTATAATGGTTATTGAAAAAACTGTTACACTAACAATACCATTACTTGTCAGTTGTATTGCTTTTATTTTAACTATAAAGATGAGAATGACAATAAAAATTATATGATGAAGAAAGAGAAAAGTATAAGGAAAAAATAACTCATCAAGGTATATCGTGTATGTTCCTTATCTACAACATATGGAGACATATACAAGGATTTCCAGACTATCACTAAGATGTAAAGATGAATGTGAGGATAAGAATAAAAAATTGGATGTTAATAGATGTAAATTAGATAACTATATCATTATAGAAAAGAATTCAGAATGGAAGAAGTATTAATAAAAAAAGTATGATAATTACATTCAGAGTTATATATGGTGCTGATTAATTTAACATTTCGAGTTTTTTGATATAATCGTAATAACTTATTAGTTGCCCAAAAGAAGATTATTTAACTGAATTTAAAAAATTAGTTTTATAATATTGTTATGAGTCATTGATAAATTTTAATTCAATATCTTTATGTGGAAATTGTTTAATTATCTCTTCTGCTAACTTAAAACTTTCTTTATCATTTATATCTTCTCGAGAAAATTCAAATATTGTTTTTGTATTTGGCAAATATACTTTTTTTAGATTCAGGTCACCATCTCCTTCTTCTCCTTTTTTAAAGATATATCGTTCTCCACGTTTGGTTATAGGATTCCAACTTAATAATATACCTTGTTTTTCTACATTTTTATTTGTACTTTTATCATAAACTTTTGTATGCATAAAGAGATGGAAAAATGTATTATTTGGATTGAAGAAATATTTTAGAGTGTAGTAACTTTTGGGATGATGCGAATAAGATGTTGAATTTAATTCATGTGAATTATAATACCATTCAAAATATGAATTGGTTTTTTCAATTTGCATAATATAATTTAACATGTCTA
>DATFBJ010000021.1:0-4505 GCA_035253885.1 Nitrososphaeraceae archaeon | reverse complement strand
CATAATTGTTAATGATCTCATAATCCTCGATAATGTAATATGTTTACAAAATTGAATAAAATTTTTCCAATACTCATTATATTCTTCATATATTTTACTTCCACGAACAATATTTACGCCAGGACAAAAAAATCTGAAAGCATCAGAATAATAATTAGATATTTCTTTGATCTTATCCCAATTACCTTCTAATTTATTGTTAATAAAAGTGTGCCAATCGGCTAAAAAAACTGTTGTATTAAAATTTGCTTTTATTAGATCGTTTATTTTAAAACCGGTCAAAATAAGACTTCCAAGATGAAGTTTTCCTGAAATTTCTAATCCTATATAATGTGTAGGTCTTGTATTAGTTTGTAAAAGATTTTTTAATTCATTCATCGTAACAATTTCTTCAGTCGGTGCAGAAGTGATAAGTGACAGCTTGCTTTCTAAATCCATATAACCTACGATAGGCTAACTATAATTAAATTTTACATCCGATATTAAATGACAAGACAAAAAAATTAAAGAATTTCATTAAAAATAGGTTATTAAAACGTATCGTAATTGAAAGAGTTCACTTATTTTTATTATTTATGTATATATATAGAATATATAAATAGAAACATATTATAATAAAGGAAAATATATACAGATTTCATTAAATTCAGTTTCAATTATATATTTTTTATTATATATATGATATTAATACATATTCAAAATAAATGTTTTGAGTATGCCTGCTTAAAAAAATAACTCAAATACGATATGATCATTAAAATATAAAATACCAGTATATTTATAAACTAATGTTACTTCTTTTTATTTTTGGAAAAAACATTTTATTAAATTATTTAATTTATTTATTTTTTTGTTTATTATTCCTTTTATAATAATATAAGACAATAATAATAATAATACTTAAATTAGCAAAATTCATTAGATACTTTAAAAAGGAACATGAAATATTCATAAAATAACTTAATAAATTTTTGTGTTTTAGCTTTTAATTGACTCAAATTAGTTTCTTAACTGAATAATTGTAACTATTTTAAAATAGAATTAAAAGTTGTTAAAAAATAGGATTATAAAGCTCTCAAAAACATTTCTTATAAAATTGAAATTATTAGAATTTCAGGGTAAAGAGCTTTTCAATTCTTATTGCATAGAGGTACCAAAATCATATTTGGCAAAAGATATTGAACAAGCCAAAATAGGATCTGAAAAGATTGGTTTTCCATTTGTACTAAAATCACAATTAACAGTAGGTGGAAGAGGAAAGGCAGGTGCAATTGTAAAATGTAAAAATGAAAAAGAACTTGTTGAAAAATTTAATGAATTGTTAAACAAGGAGGTTAAAGGAGAAAAACCTAGATCAATTCTCCTTGAAGAAATGGCTAATATAAAAAGAGAATTTTATCTATCTATTTTCTTAAATCGTACAAAAAGATGTTATTCTATCATAGCTTCTTCACAAGGAGGTATAGAAATTGAAAGTGTAGAAGACAAAGTTATAATTGATATTCCTATTGATGGTATTTCATCAGAATCAGCATCTCGAGTTACTGAAAAAATGAACCTTAACAATTCTCAAAAAAATAATTTTGCAGAATTAATTCAAAAGCTATCAAAATTAATTTATGAAAAAGAGGCAGAATTGGCAGAAATCAATCCATTAGCCATGCTAACTGATGGAAAATTTATTGCATTGGATGCTAAAGTGATAATTGATGATAATGCCTTATTTAGACATGAAGATTTAAAAAAATATGAAGAATTATCTGAGTTAGAATCTCAAGCAAAAAATAATGGATTTTCATTTGTTGAGCTTAATGGAGATATTGCAATCATTGGGAATGGTGCTGGATTAGTAATGTCGACTTTAGATATGGTTAGTGATGCTGGAGGAAAAGCAGGGGCATTTTTAGATTTTGGGGGGAGAGCTACAACAGAGTCCATTTATCAAGCATTAAAAGTGATAAGTAAAGTAAATAAAATTCGTACAATTCTTGTAAATTTATTTGGAGGAATAGTAAGAACAGATCTAGTTGCACAAGCAATTCTTAACGCATATAATGATGGTACTATTACAGTTCCCGTTTTTGCAAGAATAACTGGTGCTGAATCTGAAAAGGCTCGAGAACTGCTTTCTGATAGTAAAGCTAGATTATTTAATACTGTAGAAGAAGCAATAAATGCAGCGGTAAAAAAATAAGAGAAAGGTAATTAAAATGATAGGTAATAAATTTGATTTATTCAATATTTTGATTGGTAACGAAAAGGATAATGATTATAAAAATAAACCAGTGATTATTCAAGGAATTACTGGTAGTTTTGGTTCTACTCATACTAAGTTAATGAAGGACTATGGAACAAATATTGTCGCAGGAGTTACTCCGGGAAAAGGAGGTAAATCTTTTGAAGACATCCCTATTTTCAATACAGTTGCTGAAGCTGTACAGAACAATTTCATAGAGATATCAGGAATTTTTGTTCCTGCACCTTTCTTTTTAAATGCAGCAAAAGAAGCAATAGATAATGGTATAAAATTACTAGTTGCAATTCCTGAACATGTTCCTGTAATAGATGCCATAAAAATTTTTGAATATGCTGAAAAAAAAGGCGCAAGGATGATTGGACCAAATACTCCTGGTGTCATAGTTCCCGAAATAATGAAGGTAGGTATTATGCCAGCTAAACCGTTTATTCATGGTTCTACAGCAGTTTTTTCAAGAAGTGGAACGCTCATGTATGAAGTATCACATACTCTATCTAAAGCTGGATATGGACAGAGAATTTGTCTTGGTATAGGAGGAGATCCTATAAATGGAACAAATCTTATTGAAACATTTGATCTTATCAAGGAACGAGACGATATCGAATCAGTTGTAGTTGTTGGAGAAATAGGAGGTGATGCCGAAGAAAATCTGGCAGAATATATAATTTCAACCAATTTTTCCAAACCAGTAGTAGCATATGTTGCAGGTAGATCTGCTCCTAAGGAAAAGAAAATGGGTCATGCAGGAGCAATAGTATATGGAAATTATGGTTCAGCAGACTCAAAAGTTTCAAATTATTCAAAAGCAAATGTACCAGTAGCAAAAAGACCTAGTGAAGTCCCAGAGTTATTAAAATCTAAACTTAAAAGGTAAAATATACAAAGATTTTTTTAATATCTCCTCTCTATTACAATATATAAAATAATGACTGAGAATAGATTTTGTGATAAATGTATGGAAAAAACTTCACATGAAATTGTTGAAAAGGAAGATATTTTATATACATATAAACGAAAAAGAATTTACAAATGCACAATATGCGGTTATTCTTCGTACAAAAGAGGTTTAAGGCCATCTGCTGAATCTGTCTATTAATAAAAGAAAATTTTAAAATCAAAGTATGTTTGAAAGAATCTTAAATAATTATGTAAAAACTAAAAGAGAATATATACAAAACATTAAACCGCAAAACATAATAGCAGAAATACTACCAACTGAAATTTCAGATTTTTTTCCTATTGATAAGAATTTATTAATGAAGCTTCATCAATTTGTTTCTAATAATCCTATATATTTTAAAAAAACAAATATTTTAATTAATAACCTAAATTTTACTTCATATGAGGGAGATGTAAACGAGTATTATCTAAATAGCAAAAAATATGATACAAATTATCAGCCATTCTTTCCAACTTGGTTATTCTCTGCATTTTTACTCTGTCTAAAAGTAAAAGATTTGGGATTTACTGAGCTTGTAGATATTGGTGCAGGCGATGGAAGAATACCTTATTGTGCCAAATTGCTAAGACTGAGATCTGTAGGAATAGAATTAGATCCAACTTTAACTAAATTACAAAATGATCTTTGTGAAATAACTGATGTAAAATTCAAAATAATTAATGACGATGCTTCGAGTTACGATTTCTCTAAACTTGAATTGTCAAAGCCAATATTTTTAATATCAGGATTAGCTGAAATGGGTGAAATGTTTATTGACAATATAATACAAACAATCTTGCAAAATAAATTTGAATCGGCTGGAATTATTCTTTTGGGAAGTACAACAATACGGAAATTTGCAAGTGATGTGACAATTTATGGATGGGGAAAAGTGATAAAAAAATATAATTTACAAATTATTTATGAATTTAGTCTTCCAACTCATTGGACAAATGATAATAATACTGAAACAAAATATTTGATTACACAATTACTTAACAATACAGTTTAAAAAATTATTTTGTTATACCTTGACATTTTTTCTTAAAAAATAAAAATCTGTTATATATTTTGAAAAATTATTATGTAATTTAATTAATACCAACTTTGTTAAAATAAAATTAAGTTAGATTTTTAATTTTTGGCCTCAAATTTCTTTTTACTTTATAGTAAAATCAACGGAAAAATGAATCACTGCATTACTATAAAGATAGAATAGGCAATTTATCATAACTCTATGGTTATTTTATTCGTTAAAAAATGGATATTATCTTATCGATATTATATTTTTGTGTATTAATTTTACAG
>DATFBJ010000020.1:0-3853 GCA_035253885.1 Nitrososphaeraceae archaeon | reverse complement strand
ATGTAAACTAAAACTAGTTATTTTTGTTTTATTATCCATGAACAACTTTATTTAGAAGTAAAAAGTATTCACTTTTACTTTACATTATATACTACTACCAAGATAATTACAAAACTATTAATGCCGATTTATAACCATGGTTAGAAAAATAAATTGTGCTGATTTTAATTAGATTAACATCTATAACGTGTATAAAATAGGTATTTAAAGGTATATACCACGTTAGCATTCAACTCTGTAGACTGATTTTATTATGTTTTAGCTATAAAAAATCTTATATAAATCGATATACAAAAAATTGACTCATTTAGGTTTGTAATTCCAATAGAATGGGCTGTGTTAAGTTGAAAGTTATGTAAACAGATCAATAGTAGCTTCTTGTAAAATATTTTATTTATGATTACTCTACCATGCTTTTTGTTATAATTTCTAGTCCAATCTGTTATTACTCTTCCAATATCTTGTTCATTTCCAAATGTAGAATTATTTACGGCTTGTCTTTGCATCAACATCCATCTCACTTCTATAAGGTTAAGTTCTAAAGCACTAGTAGGTAAAAATACTAAATTTATATGCGGATAGCATTTTTGTATTATTTCTCGTACTTTTTTAGATCTATGAATTGATATGTTATGTAGTATTAGAAATATTTGTTTTATATCTGATCATATTTTCTGTCTATCTACTTTTTTGATAAAATCCAGAAACTGTTTTCCTGTTTTATTTCGGTACGAGTGTATATACATTTGGTCATTTGTATGGTCATAAACACCAAATACATTCAAAATACCATTGATTGATTTTCTGTGCTTTTTCAATCTTGGATTGTACGTGAGATCAGGATGTTCCTTCACATATGTTTTAGCTACAATTGGTCCTTTTTCGTCTTGATATATAACAAGACTGATTCAGATGGTGTATTATATCTCAGTCAGTTCTTCAATGTACTTTTTTTATATCGTATTCTGGAGCCTTGCTATTTCCCAATACCATTTTTGACTTCCTCTATCTGATTCTATGTTTTAACAAGATGTTTCTGATCTCTGTATGACTTATCCCATCTACCAGTTTCATCTCTTCCATTATAAATCCAGTCAGTACACGTAATGACTATATGGAAAATGACAATCCATAATATTTTCGTGGATTTCTGGTTGCTATATTTCTACAATCTGTTTTTCTACCATATATGTAAATTTAATTGATTTATGTTTATGTATTTTAGATATTATACCTGCTATACTTTTTTCATTGAATCTATGAATCCACTTTCTAATGTTGTTATCATCATGATGATTTGTAATCTTCCTTATCTCTGGTACAGTATATCCATCATCATCTTTTAGAAGAATGATTTTAGCTAGATATCCAGATTCTGGATCATCTTCAGCTATCAACAAATGAATAGTATTTCTCTCCTTTGCTGTAATGATTCTTAGGTATGTATCCCTCACCACAAGTATGAGTTAACAGGATGATAAGCTAAAGCTGTTGTTATAAAGGTAATTTGTTTAAATAATTATAAGTAGTTTACAATAACAAATAGATGATTTATTAATAACTGTTAAGGCAAAGAAAATTTTTTTGATATGGATAAATTATCGATTTTTGATTATCATCTAAATTAAACTCAATTAACTTAAATTACAAACCAAAATTTAAAAATTTATCCGCTAATAAGCATGGAAAATAATATAGAATTTCATTATATCTACAAAACCATTCTTAAGAGTCAAAAATTGTATAAATTTAATGTAATAATTGAGAAATTTACCTTAAGAAATGGAACTTCATTTTAGATTTATCATTATATTATTTGATGAAAGGTCTAATCCAATCCAATTGTCCTTTTATTGCTTAATTTAAAAGGCTTAATTAATAAATAATTTCTCTTTAAAATTAGTTAATATTCAATAGTCATGATAAAATTTACATATTTGATTAACATATATATCTATATATGGATATGTCTAGTTGTTGTGCCAATTGTGGTAAAAAGACTCAAGATTATCCCATTTTCTGTTATATGTGCGATGATTACTATTGTTCAGAGTCATGCCACTTAGAAAAACATAAAGTACAATATCAGAAATTTTGAAATATAGAATTTATTTACTTTGATTTGATCTTTTGTATATAATATTGTAAGAATTGGAATCTATAAATTGTAGATATTATTGTAATGGTTCTAAAAATGAATTCATGATTTAATTTCTTCTTTTCTTTCTCATATTTTATAGTAATTGGATGAACTCAAGAAAAGTATGGTCGGTCAGAAGTAAAACCGATAGATCATATGAAAAAATAAAAAAATTCAAAACTTTATTTTTGTTTGCTTGGATCATAGAGAATTTTATTTTTGTTTGCTGCAACATTATCTATTACTGGTTCTCTATCATTAAGTGTTATTTTCATAGATGAATCTTTGCCTACTATAGTACTATCAGAAAATGATGATGGGCTATGATCTTGTTGATTTCTTTCCTTTAATTCATTATTTACCAAATTTTTTATTTGGCTTGCAGTAACAGTCACTGTTTTTTGTTCTTTTTTTGCATTTGTTTTTAATTTTTGTTTTTGTATTTGTTTTTGTTGTTGTTGTTGTTGTTGTTGCTGTTTCTTTGTTCTGCCAGTTGATTTATTTTGAACTGGTTTTTTTATTTTCTTTGTTACTGATTTTGCTACATCTCTTGCTAATGGAAAAGAAACACCGGACCTACTTACCGTTTGAGCTAATCTATCTGTATCAAATTTCTCTTTTCTTCCACTTGATCTTTTTACAACTATATTCTTTTTACTTTTTACTGAATTTAATTCAGTAGTTTTTTTAGATTTTGTTTTGGATTTATTTGAACTATTTTTAGAATTTAATTTAGATTTAGTTTTTTTAATGATTTGTTTCTTTTTAGTTTTGGTGTCATTTTTAATTTTCTTTTCTTTATTATCATTTTGTTTAGTAGATGTTTTTTTTATCATGTTATACTTTTGCTATGAATAATAATAAACAATACAAATTTAAGTATTTTCAAAATATTAAATGTATAAAATATATTACTAAAAATAAGTCTTTAAAATATTCTACTTAATAATTTTGAAAAATTATTTGTTCATGAAATTAGATTTCTAACTGTCTCAATTTATTATTTTTCAAAAATATTTTCAAATTTTTGGTTATGCTCTAAGTGGATTAATAAGATCGTTAGCAGAATGATGACATTTTCTTAGTAATTATATATTGTATTTATTCAACCCAGGTTTTCTTTCACAATTTTCAACAAATGAGCTATTGGTATAGGTTTATGTAAAAATGCAAATGTAGTTTTATCACATTGGATATCGTCGTAAGCAGATATTAAAATAAATCTAAGTTCTGGATTAATCTTCATTAGTTTGGTGCAAAGCTCGTGACCGTTCATTTTTGGCATTTTAAAGTCTGATATGACAAGTCCGTATCGTTCTGGCCATTTTTGTATATGATTTAATGCTTCGATAGGATCAGTAAAGGTACAGACATTGAGACCATCCATCTGTAATGCTTCTCTAAACAAGGTAACCAAATCTACTTCATCGTCAATGATAGCTATATCTTTGGTTAACATCAGCTATTACTATATACGATATATTTATTTAAATTTTATTTAATTTACTGGAATAGTTAGCACTAGACATTATTTTGCATTATTTCTATAATATTATTCATAGTTAACAGTTTGAAAAATATTTTCACGTTTGTTTAGTGAATTTTTACCAATATCATGAAGACATTTTTATTAAAATCAAAGTAAAAAATATTGCGGGATTAATAATGAATTTTTAAAATAATTTTAATAAGAGAAATATGTAAAATCATTAA
>DATFBJ010000019.1:0-6538 GCA_035253885.1 Nitrososphaeraceae archaeon | reverse complement strand
CGTCTATCTATATAACCGATACTTTTTCCTAATCTTGTGGCCAAATCAGATATTCCTCCCCATCCATAATTGGTAACATAGTCTTGGAATGCTCGACCTTCTTCTATTGGATTGAGATTTTTAGAATGAATATTTTCTATTAATGATACCTCAAATGCATCCTTGTCATTATCTAACTCTACTACATGAGCAAGAATTTTTCTCCAGCCAAGCATTTTACAGGCATTATATCTTCTGGTACCTGCAACTATTTCATAATATTCTCCACTGTTTTCAATCATTCTAACAATAATAGGATGTAAAAGTCCTTTTTCATTTATAGAGTAGCATAATTCATGTAGATCTTCAGTAATATTTCTTCGGTAGGAATATCTGAATGGTTTAATTTTTGAAATATCAATATTGTCTAAAAGTCCATTTATGCTATTTGAAGTAGAATGGATTCTTTGCACTAGCTGAAATTTGAGTATATATAGTATATAACTTTTTTTCAATGTACCTTATTATAGTCAATTAATTCCATCTTTGGTACTAAATTACTACAAAAAAATTATTTTTTCAATTCACCTACCATTATAGTCAATTAATTCCATCTTTGGTACTAAGTAAGGAAGTATATTTCGTTAATATAGAAAAGCAATCTTCGAAATTTAAATCAATTAGAACAGCAACAAAAAACAATATGTATGATTAATATCTTATAAAAATAGAAAGAAAAAAAGAGAATACTAAGGGTTAAAAGAAGGGAATTCAAAAAAATCACAATCTATAGTAAATAATAATAAGAATACTGTATAAATCAAAATAGAAGAAAAAGGAAGATAGTATGAAATACAGAATAGAAGACAGTAACGGATTGAAACAGTGCAATACATATTTGATATTGTATTTAATCTTGTTAATTACAGAATCATAAAAAAAATGAAAGTCATAATTTATCTCATATATACCACTAATACAATTTAGGAGAATAATAGGAGATTTGAAAACCTGATTGATTACGCAAAAAAATCTGCTGTAATATACAGAAAAATAATTTAAAAGAATGTAAAGATAGCTTAGATATTGTCAGAGGTTTATTATAATCTGTTATCAAGTAATAAGAATGGAAAAATACTTTAGTGTTATCATAATAGAGAAATATAATAAAAAAAATTAAACTCAAAAATATTATTATATATTTAGTTTAGATTTATAAAAATAGTCTAACAAAATATATCGATAAGTCATAGGGTATAATTTAATCTCGTTGTGCAATATAGAGCAATCACTACTACTAATATAGTTTTTGAATTCATTCTCCACTTAAAGTAAAAAACAATATACTAATTCCCAAAATTGGATACTTTAATAAAAAATATCTAAAAGAGTTTAAGTCTACCAGAATCTTTAACAATAGTCATTGTCATTCAACATACAACTAGTTACCATGATTATTACATTACTAATTATAGTAATTCCTATCTGGATGACAAGAGGCATTCATGGTATTTTAAGAGTTATTTCAATTCTATTTGCAGGGTTTATTGCGTTTTTAGAGTTTTATTACCTTTTTAATTATCTAAACTATTCTGACTTTTCTGAATTGATAATTAAGCCTATTTATTTGTCATTTCTTATTGCCACTGGATTATTGATATTAATTTCACAAAAAAAAGATATTATAGAATGCAGATTTTTCAAAAATACACTTGATAAACAATAATGATTGAGATGGTGGAAAATAATTTCATTCTTCTATTATTTGCATTAGCCATATTTAGTATTAATGCAATTTTTCGACATAATTTCCGATCCTTCCAAATGACTATAATACTTTTTATTTTATTAATGATTTTGGGAGAAATGGTAATAAGTTTTACAGACACGAATGATAGTAATAATACAAATAAGGCAGTGGAATTAAAAGTACAAATACAATTTGTAGCAATGGCTTTTTTGTTAATGGTTGTCTGGTTTCGATATTACAAAATTTTGAAATCCAGAAGAAAACTAATAGAAACTATTGATTCTATGTTAAAATAGTATTATATTGTTGCAAATTCATAATTCTTAGATCGTTCGTTTACTCTGGCTAGAAGTATTGTGAACAGTTAATACATATAAAATTAAGATGTATTTCATTCATTCCGAGATATTTTCTGTTAATTTATCTACAATTTCATATACTGCTCTGTATGAAAGAAAAATCCTACTTTCATAAATCGAAATTATATATAACTACGTTGATATAGAAATCTTCTGTCAACCTTCCTCTCAATCATATTTTTTTAGTTTTCTTCTGTGTAATTTGATAAATCCTCTATCCAAAAAGATATGATCATATTGTCTGTCATTTCATATTTTAACCAAGTTTCTCGGCCATTAGAAGAATAATGAGACTTCAAGACATAATATAATGTACAAACACAAACACGATTATTTTAGTATCATCATCTTTTTTTATTCATTTCTAATTCCTGATTTTGTATATATAATTTTATTATTAAATTTACTATTTAAAATAACAAATAATTTATCTGAGGGAATATGTATAATATATATTCCTATTATTCCTATTGAACCTCCTAATATTGCCATTGAAGTATTTAAGGGTAAAATCATAGCATAGCCGATCACACTAAGAAATACTTGAAAAATAATGGTAAGTATGATTGTAGAAGAAGCCAAAATAGAAGTTATAGAAGCACCTAACTTTTTCATACCTATATTATAGAACAATGCAGAAGATAATGGTATAAAAGAAAATAACATTAAAATACATAGTTTTTCTATATTCAAACCTTCAAAACTGTAAAGAGAATTTTTTGTAACTGTAAATATTACACATGATATTACTATAAATAATAAACCTGATAAAAAAAATAAAAAACCTGTAATTTTGATAGGAGAATTATTTTTAACCAGTTTTATAGTAAATAAATATGAAGAGGCCATACAAATAGCAGACACTATTGATTCAAAATCTCCTAAACTAAAATAGCTGATTGATGATCCTGTGTTACTGCCTATAGAAATGGTTATGAAAAATCCTATGATGGATAGAAAAACCCCAAATAATTGTGTTTTTGTTAACCGCTCCTTTAATACCAAATGTGCCAAAAATAGAACTATAGTTATCTCAAGAGCTCCTGCAATAAGGCCATCTTTTGAAGCACCTATTCTGCTAGCAGAATCATACCATGTAAAAATACCTATAGATAAGAGTATAGCTGCAGGAAACAATTGTTTATAATTTTTAAATATATTTATAATGTTATTGTCGTTTCTATTTGAAGCAAAATAAATAAGCAGTAAAACTCCTCCAGAAATTGGCATGCATATACTTGTTATGGTTATTGCGGAAATTTCTAAAGAATTTTGAATAAATTCTGCCCATATAGATTCGAAAGAAAGCAGAATTGCATGAGCAAAAACTATCCATGAGTATCTTAGCATCTTGACTATTTCTTATTCTACATATATATTTACAGGGTATAAAAAACTACATGATAATTGACCAATTTAAAATGTGAATATAATAAAAAATTACCTAAAAAAAGGAATGATTTGAAGTATTATAATATTTTCATCTTTTATTTGTTATAAAATATATAATAGCTTAATCCCACATTTGGGAATATGTATCTATTTCCGGTAAAAACACATTAACTTTATATTATATAACGATATTTTTAGTTCAAACATCCATGGATCAATGTATTATCAAGATGAGAGAAGAAATATTGAAAATGGTTATGAATGAAAATACCCTGAAAATCCTAAACCAAATAATAGATAATAATGATACGGTTGGAAATACATTGTCAATTACAAAAATAGACTTAACCAGAAAGCAATTTTATACAAAGTTAAATGAATTAACAACAAAAGGCTTTATAAAAAAAGAAAAAGGAAAGTATTATCTCACTACATTTGGAAAAATTGTATATGATTTAACCTCAGAGTACAAAAATAAATTAGATTTAATTATAGAAGACTATTGGAAATTCAAAGCTATAGATTTGTTAGATATATCGGATGAACTTACCAATGATGAAAGATACAAAATAATAGAATATCTGTTTAAGCAAATCAATCAAAATAATGAGAAGGAGGATATAGATCCATCTAAGGGAAAAGTGTTTCCACCATATATACAATATTTACAAAAGAGAAATGTATCTTCAAAAATTTGATTTTCTTGATAATCAACTATTGATGCCTATAATCAACAACAATAATAAAATAAAAGTTGTATTCCAAAAATCCAGTAAATGAAAAATTAATAAACCTTGTAGAAAATAGTGGATATATTTATAGAAACCAAAAAACAGATATTGTTATTAGAGATATAATATTAAATGTTTTGAACAGAATAGGAAAGTCTTATTCTAAAGCATTAATATATCAAATATGCAATCTTTATGGTTTGAGTCAAAATGAGTTATTATCAAATTACGAATTATTTGAACAAAGTATAACAAGAGTTCTGGGAAAAACTGGATTTCCAATAATTCTTAGAATAAAAAAAGAATTATTGAAATACCTCGTACTAAATAAGTTTGAGATTAATGTCAAAGATATC
The DNA here is from genome assembly GCA_035253885.1 of Nitrososphaeraceae archaeon. GTDB lineage: Archaea > Thermoproteota > Nitrososphaeria > Nitrososphaerales > Nitrososphaeraceae > TH1177. The sequence goes on along the minus strand of DATFBJ010000019.1, from coordinate 1,971 downwards.
TTGGATCCTTCTTTTAATGTGCCTAAAATAATAAACAAATTAGTTGAGTCTGATAATTATGAATTAATATCTGAAAATCTGAATAATAAACGAAATCATATTTTTTTATTATGTAGTAATGATAAATATATAGAAAAAATCATTAATAATCTTGTGCAGATCTCAAAAAGTAGAGGAGATATTAGAACAGTAGTAATAAGATTACATGATCATTTTGATGAAAAAAGATATTTTAAATCTATATCAGATATTAATGTCTTTTATCTGAATGATATATATTCTTCTTTTAACAAATCTTTTAAAATTAATACTGATATTGATTTTATCAACTTTGAACAATTTCAAAAATTAAATATTCAAATTTTTTGTTTCATAGATATTCAAATATTAAACCTATATAATAATTATGAAAAATTAAACATAATTGAAAAAAAGCTTGAAAAATTATATAATCTGAATGAAAATATACAAATTTGTTGTATATATGATGTATCAAATTCTTCTTCTTCTCTGATAGATCCTGAAATCAAATTTTTAAAAGATTTTATCAATCATCATAATGTGGTAATAATAGATGATCCATTAGTAATGTATCAAAAATATGATATAAGAGATGATATTTTAAAATGAATTTAGAAAGTTTTTATACATTCAGAAAAAGATTTTTATTAATTGTCTGTTTCTCTTTATTATCTGTTATATCATTGATCATATTATCTCCAGAAAGCCAAAGGGAAAATGTAGGTAATATTACAAATCCTATTTCAATTATTATTGCCTCTTCCTTGTCTGTTTTAATATTATATCGACAAAAGATCGACGGGGAGATTGGAAAGGCTTTTCTAATCTTAACAATCGGATTAATATTATGGGCTGTAGCTGAAATTCTATTCACTGCTTCTGAAATGATCACCTTAGAATTGGAAAGGAACATAATGTTATCAGATTTGCTTTGGTTACTTGGTTATGGTCCTCTAATTTACTATAGTTTAAAAATGTATATTTTATTTCATAATTATTCAAGTAAAAAAAGCATAGCCATAATTTTTATTTTGATGACGGCTTATCTCATCTATATTTTACCTTTTATATATAATACTTATAGTCACTCATCAAAAGAAGATCTGCCATTATTTTATGTTAGTATATCCTACCTTTTACTTGATTTAATTTTTATTTTTCCTGCGGGTTTAGTAATTTTAAATTCTGGAATTTTGGATAATAAAAATCAAGGAGTTTTAACGTTTTTTCCTTGGATGTTTGTTGCAATGATTATAATAGGAATAGCAGATAGTATCTTTGCCTATACATCGGTTTCTGGATATTATCAATTAGAATGGATAACAACTCCTGTGTATACTTCAGGATATCTTATAATGGCTTTTGGCCTTTATTGGCACTATAAATTTTTTATTTACAAATGAAAATTTCTAAATGAATTTTTGCGCATATAATAGCGTTATAATTATCTATAATAGTAACATATATAAATTTGGGAAATTATTTTGAAATTGTTACAGGAGTTAGAAGATATAAAGTTAGTAAACTTTTAGGATCGAGAAAAATTTTCATCTACATACTGATTCTGTATATTTTCATTGGTTTGAAATAGCTGTCAAAAAGTGTCTGATAACTATCTTCACATTTTACCCACAACCAGGAGATACTAAAAAGCCATACTTTGCACAGTATTCTGCTGTCTATTTTAATGAATTTTTAATTGAAGCGTTTTTAGCCAGAGCCGAGAACATCATTACCGTCAACTAAATCTTGTATTATATAATTTTGATAATTCTTTTTTTGAACTAATAATTATAAAGTATTTACCTAGTAATTTAAAGAAGAACATTGATTCAACATAACCAAAAATTTTCTTTTGCTTACGGAGAGATTCCCATCATTTTTGTGGATAATTTAAGAAAGTTTCAATCAGAATACATCCTACAAAAATAATTGAAAAACCTGAGAATG
>DATFBJ010000018.1:0-14461 GCA_035253885.1 Nitrososphaeraceae archaeon | reverse complement strand
CTCAAGCTATCAAAATCTATCAAAAATAAAGCTAAATAATTCTAATTTTAGTTTTGGATATAAGAATAATATAATACCAATAGAAGAAATTGATTTAAATTATTTAACAAAAAAAATAAAAAATTGTCTATTAATGCATATGAAGATTCTGAAACAGCAAAAAATTTCTCTTTTTCTCTTATTTCTTTATAACAGAAGTAATAAAAATAAACAGCCTTAAAGTAATTATTTTAGTCATTCATTATTATATCTTGAAAATGAATGGATTCATTTAATAAATACAATTAAAAGCTTCTAATTCTTTATTTCTATATGTACAAAAATGAATAATAAAAATAACAATAAACCTAATAAATTAATTCATGAATCTAGTCCTTATCTTTTACAACATGCATATAATCCAGTTGAATGGTTTCCTTGGACACAAGAAGCATTAACTAAAGCTAAAAATGAAGATAAACCAATTTTTCTTAGTATAGGGTACAGCGCCTGTCATTGGTGTCATGTAATGGCACATGAATCTTTTGAAGATGAAAATATTGCACAGATTATGAATTCAAAATTTGTTAATATCAAAGTTGATAGAGAAGAGAGACCTGATTTAGATGACATTTACCAAAAAGCATGTCAACTTGCTAGTGGGAATGGGGGTTGGCCTTTATCTGTATTTCTAACTCCAGATCAGAAACCTTTCTATGTTGGAACTTATTTCCCTAAAGAATCAAGATATGGTATTCCTGGTTTTGCTAATATTTTAGAAACATTATCTAGAGCTTACAAAGATAAAAAAGGAGATATTGATAAAACAACTCAAGAATTTATGACTTCTTTAATAGAATCATCTTCTAGTCTTAGTAAAATACAAGATATAGAAATTGAAAAAAGTATATTGGATGAATCTGCTATAAATCTTCTTCAAATTGCTGATAAAGTAAATGGAGGATTTGGACATGCTCCTAAATTTCCTAATACAACTAATCTTTTATTTTTACTTAGATATTACGACTATTCAAAACATTCAGATTTTCTTAATTTTGTAGAATTTACTGCAAAAAAGATGGCAAAAGGTGGGATACATGACCATATTGGAGGTGGATTTTCAAGATATTCTACTGATGAAAGATGGCTAGTTCCTCATTTTGAAAAGATGTTATATGATAACGCATTATTAATTCAATTGTTTTCAGAATTATATCAAGCAACTAAAAGAGATTATTATTTAAACTTGATAAAAAAAACTATGGACTATTTAATTAGAGAGATAACTTTTTTTAATGGAAATGATGAATGTGCATTCTACTCTGCTCAAGATGCCGACTCAGAAGGAGTCGAAGGAAAATTCTATATTTGGACAAAAGAAGAAATTAAAGAAAAAATATCAGATAATCAAAAATTTGACTTATTCTGTGATTATTTCGGAATAACTCAAGGAGGTAATTTTGAAGGAAAAAATATCCTAAATATTACTAAATCCATAGAATCATTATCAAAACAATATAATCTGTCAATAGATAAAGTTGAAAATATTTTAAACGAATCATTAGAAATTTTATTTAAGGTTAGAAACACAAGAATTCCTCCTGAAAAAGATGAAAAGATTTTAACTTCCTGGAATTCGTTGATGATTTCGGCCATTGTATCAGCATACAAAGTTACGGATAATACACAATATTTGAATTATGCAAAAAAAACAATAAATTTTATTGAAAATAAATTATCATATGACGGTAATAGATTAAAACATACCTATAAAGATGGAATTTCAAAACTTAATGGATATTTGGATGATTATTCCTATTATATTAATGCTCTTTTAGATGTTTTTGAAGTAACTTCAAATCTGTTTTATTTGGAAAGAGCTATGCAATATAATGATGCCATGATAAATCACTTTTGGGATGAAAAAGAAAAAAGTTTCTTTTTTACTTCTGATGATCATGAAAATCTGATCATAAGAACCAAAAGTTTCTATGACTTGGCTATCCCAAGTGGCAATTCTATGGCTGTCTATGGATTATTACGTCTCCATTTTCTTACTCAAAATTATAATTACCTGGATAAAGCAGAATTAATTGTTAAATCATGTTATAAAGCTGCATTAGGAAATCCTTTTGGATTTGGGCAATTGTTAATTTCATTATATTTATACTTCAAAAAACCAGTTGAAATAATAATACTTCAAAATACAAAAAATGATCATAATAATAGAGAAATAGAATCATGGATAATGAAAGAATATATTCCAAATGGATTAATTTTAAGTTTAAAAAATCCTTCTGAAGAATTACAAAAATTGCTTTCATCAAATATTTTTACAATCTTAAAGGGGAAAAAAATGGATATTTCAGATAATGATAAATCTAGAGCATGCGTCTATGTTTGTAGAGATTTTACATGTTCATTGCCTATGTATTCAATATCTGATCTTAAAAAATATTTTAACAATAATAAATAACTAATTAAATTAGTAAACCAAGTATCTCCCATTTAATAGTCCTTTATTTGGCTACTAAGACGGGACAGTTTGCAATGTAAACTACATTAAAAGAGGATTCTGATCCATCAATTAGGACAAGTATTTCGGCAAATAATTGAGTAATATCCATACAAATCTTTTATAGTGGCAAACAAAAAATCTTGTATTTCCTATTGATCAATAAACAGAATTGTAAATTTTGAACATGCAATTAAAATTAACAACAATCAAAAGGTTTGCTAAAAAATAAATAAGACTTTAAATCTTTTTTTAGATAAATTCTTATCAATTTATTATTAATAGATAGTCATATATAAGAGAAATTCCCCATTAGATTGGGTTTATAGATACGACTCATTTGTTAAAAATGGAATTACATTGTCATAACGTTTTTTCAAATAATATGAATGGTTCACCTAGAGTTCCCTTTGATTGTGGTGTATCCGTTGAAGATCAATTATTTTTAGCTTATGAAAAAAAAATTGATGTTATCTTCATTACAAATCATAATACCTTAAATGGATATAAACAAATGTTAGAATATAAAGAAAATCATGAAAAATTTAAAAATATTAAGATTTATCCTGCAGAGGAAATAACAATAAATACAAAAGGTCATGTTTTGGCATATGGAATTCATGAGACAATAAAGCCTGGAATGGATATTGATGAGACTTTAGATACAATAAGAAAACAAAATGCTATTTCATGTGCTGCTCATCCATTTGCAGTTTCAAATGGAATTAGAGAAAATGCTATAAAATGCGATATGATAGAATCCTTTAATAGTAATAATATTGATTACTATTCAAATATAGTAGCAGAAAAATTTTCCTTTGATAATAAAATGATTTCTATAGCAGGAAGTGACTCTCATGTTTTATCTACTTTTGGAAGATGTATAAATAGTATAGAGTCAGAGAATAACCTAGATTCTATATTACAAGAGATGCTAAAAAGAAAATCCAAAATATTGAAAGCTGAATTAGCTTTTAAAGAAGAACTTTTTGAACATGCTCATTATATATTGTCTGCTTCGAAAGATCAACTATTGAATTATGTACTAGTTCATCATCCATCTAAATATTCTTTAGTAAAATGGGCGTTAGACTCCTTTATCTCTAAACCTAATAGTAAATTATGGAAAATACTAGGTTCACTTGGTTTATATTTGTCCAAAAGAGTTTCCAATAAAGTCAACATGAAAGGCCATAATCCATATGTTTTTGAAGATCGCTCTTGGAGAACTTTAATTTCAATGAGTCTATATCCGTAATTATCTTTTTATAATAAATATTTAAAATTTTTATAATCGTTTATTCATGTATGTGATATGAATAAAATCTTCTATAAGCAACCATTATTGGTTATGCTTGCTAGTACATTGTTTATAAGCTCTTTTTACTTAGCACACAATGGATTTTCAATAGAAACAAGTGGACAAGAATTAAAGAAAGAAATATTAGAAATAGAAACAAACACAAATGCTACTACTACGACCGATAATCAAAATTCTAATTGGACTGGATCAGTGGATATATCAAAGGTTATTAGAGATTCTTTTGATCCTTTGATTAAGATTAGTTTATCTGAGGCTATCACTCATGCAGAAACCAATATTGGTAATGATACTTCAGCTGTAGCTGCATTCATTCATCCAGTTAAAGGATATTTAGTATATGTTGTATATTTACTCAATAATCAAAATGAAGCAACAAAAGTAATTATAGATGTGGGAACTGGAGAAATTTTAAAAACCAAAAAAATGACAATAGAAGAAATGATGTCTAAATTTCATCATGGTGGAATGACAAAATCACAGAATGAATATGATAGTGGACAAAATTATATGATGGAAAAGATGATGTATAAAAGTCACTATTAAGATCTTATTACCAACTGAAACTAGATACATCAATAAATAAATTTTTTTCTTATTAGTTTTGCGTATCCTCTTTTTCAGAATCTATGGTTTTTTGTATTTTTCTAGCAAAAATAAGATAAGTTGTATGTCCAATCATTCTCATAGATGGCCGTGTCATTCCTTCTCGTGCTTCAATATTACGAATTAGAATTTCAACACATTCAATATCGGTAAAATAATTATTTTTTAATGAAATTGCAGTTTTTTCAGCTTGATTCATGGTAGGACATATAGCCAGAAAAGCACCACTTCCTTTTAACGCTTTATATACCTGTTCTACTACAGTCCAGGGGTCCCCAAGGTCAATAATTGCTGCATCAAATTCTTGTAACCTAATACCATTTCGAATATCATATTCTGTCATTGTTACATAATCATCCATCTTTGATTTAACAAGATTTTTTTTTGCTATTTTCATAAATTCAGGATTAATATCATATGTATATACATGTCCATTAGGTTTTACTATGCTTGCTAAAAAAGTTGTTAAAGCTCCGCTTCCAGTTCCTACTTCTAATACTTTTGATCCATTCTGAATTCCACTTCGTATAGCTATATATCCTAAATCTTTAGGATAAACAATTTGTGTATTTCTTTCAGACTTCATAATATAATCATAGATAGTTGGTTGAATTAAGTAAATTTTTTTATCTAAACTAGTTTTTATTGTTGTTCCATATTCTAATCCAATTATAGAAGAAATATCAATTATTCCAAGGTGGGTATGCATTTTTTTTTCTTCTTGTACTTTTATCAACCATTTCTTGTTAATTGTATGATAAAGTAAAACGTAACTACCAATACTGATTTTCATAACTTTTATCTTTAAATAATTCTCAATTAATATTTGTTATAAGATTAAAATTATACTTTTCATTATTTTATATTCTTTTGAGTGTTTGTATTCCTAATAAATCAAATAGATTTGTTAATATAATTACAAATACTTTTACAACTAGTAGTCTACTTACCTTTAAGAAAGAATCATCACATAAAACAGGTAAGCTTTCATAAAAAGAATTAAATTTAGTAGATAATTTATTTGCATATTTCGCTATAACTTTTGGATTTAAGGTATATACAGCTTCTTCTATAACTATATCAAACTTTGATATTTCTTTAATAAGATCCATTTCAATTTTGTCATTCAAGACATCAAGTTTTATATCTATATTTGTTTTACCCTCAATAAATTTTGGAAAGAACTCATTACCTTTTTCTAAAATTCTGATAGCACGAGCAAAGGAATACTGCAAATATAATGAAGTATCTCCTTCAAGATTAAGTGCTTCTTTCATATCAAAAGTTATCATCCTATCTAAATCTTGTTTAATAAGATTATATCTAATTGCTGAAACTGCAATCCCTTCAGCAATTTTATCTGTAAGAGAGTCATTCCAATTAGGATTTCTTTTCTTAACTTCAGAATAAGCCTTCTTGTACAATTCATCCAAAATATTATCTGCATTGATAAAAATTCCTTTTCTGCCTGACATATGAATAATTTTTTTATTTGTTTTTCCGAATTCAAATCCAATCGATTGAACTGTTTCATGACTAAGAGCGACTGTCTCATAACCTAGATATACATATTTTTTATTATTAGCATGATCAATTTTCTCTATAATATTTGAAATAATTTTTTGTAATCGTGCTTGTCTTGAGTCTATGATTGTAATAACTATAGTAGGTTTTTGTTCAAAAGGAAATACCTTATCGTTATTAAGGAGATCATCACTTTTACTTTCTGATTTTAATATAGTTTTCCATAGAATAGAATTGTCCCACTGTAGAGAGAATTTTTTATAAGTAAAGGGATCTTTCACTAGGTTTAATTTCCATACTGCAAATGATATATCTTTTGCAATGTAAGTAACAGTTCGATCGCTTCTTACTATTACTTTTTCTTCATTATTTTCATCTTTGATTACCCAACAATTAATATTTTTACCTTTATCGGAAAAATTGATAATATTATTATCTTTTAAAAGATTAAATGTATTTTTCCAAAGTTTCGATAATAAAATTTGTGATTCATTAATAAGTATATCATATCTAGCTTTGATCCTCCAACAAGTTAAAAGTTGCTGTTTAACAATTTTCTCAACTATAAAATTTGTAAATTCAGCTATATTCGTATCTCCTTTTTCAATCTCTCTAATAACAAATTTTCTTTTTTCAATTAAATCCAAGTTTGTATTATATAATTCATTCATTTTAACATATATGTCTCCACAATATTGGTCAAATTTAATAGATTTGTCAATATTTTCAGAATTAAAACCAGCAAACTTAAATGCTACAATGAGATCTGCAACTTGAACACCCGAATCATCAATATAGTTTAATACAATAGTTTCGTGATTAGTTAATTTAAATAATCTATATAATGAATCACCTAATACAACATTTCTAAGATGTCCAATATGTAACGCTTTATTAGGATTTACACTTGTATGCTCGATCGTTATTTTATTATTCTTTCCTATATCTGGGAATAAAAGTTTATGTTGTTTAATAATTTCTAATATGAAGTTATTGAAATTTTTATAATTAATATTGAAATTAATGTGTCCTGAGGGATGAGCCTCTGCATTTAATATCAACGAATCTTCATCTATATTATTTAATTGAATATTAATAGAATTGTAAACAAGTTCCCTAGCAATGTCATAAGGTTTTTTATGGCTTTTTTTACCTAATAAAAAAGCAATATTTGTTGTTAAATCACCAAATTCACTTTTTGGAGGTTCAGATACATTATAGTCGATGACATCATATTCCAAATCTAAAAGCGATCTATTAATTATTTTTCTGATTTCATTGATTACCTCTTTTAGGTTCATTTTATAGCATTTTTACCAAAAAAATTGAGCGCAATATAATCTAATGCCTCAACGAGGCCTTTTCCCTCATTTCCAGCAACAACATAGTTGGCTTTTGATTTTACAATTTTATCAGAATGGTTTAACGCAATACTAAAACCACAGAATTCAAATAAAGGGATATCGGTTTCACTATCTCCAATTGTTACTGTTTCAGAAGGTTTTATTTTTAAAATATCTAATGCCTTTGCAAGACCTCTAGCTTTATTGATTCCTTTATTATTGATATGAAAAGAATATTTACTATCATGTAGGTCGAGATCTAAATTATTTTCTTTAAGGATTTTCTTACCTTTATCAATATCAAAAGTTCTCTCCAAGACAATCTCTGTCATACGATCAAAAACATTTTTCATTTTAACATTTTCAATTTTTCTCTTTAGAATATTATATCCCATCATGCATTTTTCTTTATTACCTAGAATAATATGCTCTGTAGGGCTTATAGTAACGGCTCCACCATTTTCTCCTACAGCAATTTTTGTCGTCCCTCCAAATACTGATAATACATATGCTTCAATTGATGATCGTCCCGTCACATAAATAATTCTATATCCTAATTTTTCTAAAGTCCTAAGATTCTGGATAGCAGGAAGATGAACAATTCCTCCACCATTCTCAGTCAAAGTACCATCAATATCAATTGCAAAAGCTTTAATTAATGAAGGCATAAAAAATCATACTATAATATTGATTACTCTATTTAATTTTAAATTTTAAAGTAGTTAATTTACTTCCCCTTTGACTTCTTCTCTAGTTCTAAATTTTGGGGTGATTCCTAGAGGACTATAATTTCCTGTTGAGCATGTAAAACATAATTCTTCTTCTTGTATTCCTATTGCTTTAGCAAGATTTGAAGTATTATTATAAAAAACTTTATCTGCACCAATTAACTTACTTACTTTTGTATTAAGTTCTATTTCTTTTCCGTCTTTTAAAATTTTTTGATTTGCTAATAGTTCATCCATTGATGGAAAATCAATTCCTGCATAACAAGGAAATCTTACTGGAGGATAAGTAACTATCATATAAATTTTGTTAGCTCCAGCATTTCTTAGAGTTCGAATAATAGATTCTGAACTTGTTCCTCTGATTATACTATCATCTACCACTACAACGTTTTTGCGATTGATAACGTCTTTAATAGGAAGAATTCCTTTATTTATCTCAATTCTATCTGATTGATAAGGTTCTATAAAACTTCTTAACGTACCTTTATTAATATGCCTATCCTTAACTAAACCCTCATCAAAAGGTATACCTGTCTCTTGAGCATAACCTAATGCAGCAGGTCTTGCTGAATCTGGTACTGGAATTACTATGTCAGCTGAATTAATTGGAAATAATTTGCCTAAAAATTCTCCCATTCTTTTTCTAGCTGCATAAATATTGACTCCTTCCATTATACTCACAGGATGAGCAAAATAAGTATATTCAAAAGCACAATGTGCGTGCGGTTTTTCAGTTGAAAATCTTTCACTTTCTAAACCAGTGGTACTTAGTTTGATTAATTCTCCTGGTTCGATATCTCTTATTAGGTATGCACCTACTGCCGAAAAAGCACAGGATTCTGATGCAATGATATATGTATTTGTTTCTTTGTGAAAACCTAAAACCAATGGTCTAAAGCCCTTTGTATCTCTAGCTGCATAAACCGATCCTTGATCAGTCAAGAAGGTAAAACAGAAAGAGCCAATCATTTCTTGTTTGAGAATCTTAATTGAATCTTTTATATTCATTGAATTAGAAATATGTTCTACAAGTCTTTGAGCTGCTATTAGGGTATCACTCATGGTTTGAGGTGTAAAGGAACATCCACCAACCATATTTGCTAATTCTTCGACATTTGCAATTGTTCCGTTATGTGCAATACATAGATCTTTGACTTTTAATGGTTGAGCATTCTCTATTGTACTCTTTCCAAAGGTAGAATATCTTACATGACCTATAGCTGCATTTGATTTGAATTTTCTAATAATATTTTTAAAATTATCTGCATAACTAGAAACCAAACCTAATTGTTTGAATGGGTTTTTATTAGGAATGGCTATACCCCAAGATTCTTGACCTCTATGTTGTAGAGCACGTAAAGAATCAATAAGAATGGGAATTACATTATGTTGATCAAGAGAAAAAACTCCAACTACACCACAATTTTCCCTTACCATTTACAATACACACCATTATTATCCAATTAAAATATTTTAATCCTATCTGTTAATTAATAGTAGCTGATTTATTTTCTTTATAAATTGTTATTTTGATTTAATAACTTTCCATTATTTTGGATATATTTTCATAACATTTTTTTGCAATTTCTACTTCAATATTAACAATTTGTTTATTATTTTGATGGAATATTATCCTTTTAGGAAAGGCTAGGACTTTTCCAATTTTGGAATATTCTAAATTTTTACAATTAGATAATTCTTTTTCAATTTTATCTTCTTCTCTTGTTCCTATAATAAATCTAGAAGGAGTTTCCGAAAATAGAAGATTATCTAATCTTTTACAATTATTAGGAACTTTATCTAAATTAATCTCTATTCCACAATTACTGCCAATTGCCATTTCTGACAATGTAATAGCGAGGCCTCCTTTTGAACAATCATGAGCACAACTAATTAATCCCTCTTTGATCACTTTTAATAATAAATTTGAATTTATAGAATCACTAACTAAATCTAATTGAGGAACAGATCCACCTCTAATTCCATTCAAATATTGATAGTATTCTGATCCTCCCATCTCATCAACTGTGCTTCCTATAATATACAAGGAGTCTTCATAATTCGGACATGCTTTTGTAATATGATTCTTGTGTTCTATTAATCCAATCATTCCGATAACAGGAGATGGTTTAATTGGTCCTTGTTTGGTTTCATTATAAAAACTAACCTTACCACCTACTACCGGAATTTTATTGAATTTACTAAAATCAATAATAGCTTTTATACTTTTTTGAAATGTCCAAAAGATTTCGGGATCTTCAGGATTACCAAATTGCAAATGATCAACTATTCCTATAGGCATTCCACCAGAACATATTATATTTGCTCGTCCTTCTGAAAGACATGATAAAGTTCCTTGATATGGATCCAGATAACATAATTTAGAATTTCCATCTAATTTTGCTGAAAGAAATTTATTAGCATTTAATTTCAAAACTCCAGAATCAGTAATACCTGGCTTAAGAATAGTCCTTAATCCTATCTCTTGATCAAATTGTTGAAAAATCCAATTCTTGTAAGCAATGGTTGGATTTGATAACATATGAAGAACTGTCATATTCAAATCTCTGGGAATCTTTAATGAAATTTTCTTTAATCTCAAATCATCTATATATTTGGGCTTTGTACTTTGTCGATTCAATAGCGGAGCATAAGCTATCAAGTGTGAAGGCATATTTGCAATAGTTTTTTTATCTTTGTATATTATCAGATTTTTATGATTCTTAACTTTGCCAATTATTGCAAAAGGAACCTCATATTTTTTGAGAATTCTTGCAAATTTTCCAAATTTATTTTTGCTTATAATATATAACATTCTTTCTTGTGATTCGGAGATCATAATTTCTGTAGGATTCATATCTTGGTATTTTATTGGAACTTTAGAGACATCAATGTCAAAGCCTTTGTCTAAATTAGCAGAAGTTTCAGAAAGACAACAAGACAACCCTCCACCTCCCAAGTCTTTTACTGCTTTTAATAAATTATTTTCTATAGCTTCTCTTGTCACATCAATCAATAACTTTTCCATGAAGGGATCTGGAATTTGCACCGCAGATCTGTTTTCTTTTTCTAATTCTTTTGATGCAAAGGATGCCCCACGAATTCCATCTCTACCAGTAAGACTGCCTGCTAAAATGAGAATATCATTTGCTTGAACAACATTTTGTATTAGATTATCTTTTTTTCCGAATCCTATTGATGCAACATCTACTAAACAATAATTCTTAAAAGATTCATCAAATTCTATTTCTCCACTAATTGTTGGAATTCCTATACAATTTCCGTAATCTGCTATTCCTCTTACCACATTTTTTAATAACCATTTAGAATGTGAATATATTCCATTTTTTTTATTAATAGAAGATTTGATATTATTATTATTTTTGATATTATTATTATTATTACAATTAGAATTAGATGAACTAATTGGCGCAAACCTTAATGCATTTAGTAAAGCAATAGGCATAGTCCCCATAGAAATAATATCACGAATTATTCCTCCAACTCCTGTAGCTGCACCTCCATAGGGTTCAACAGCAGATGGATGATTATGACTTTCAATATGTATGGTAATTATTTCTCCATTACCAACATCGATAACCCCAGCATCATATCCGGGACCAACTAGTATTCGGTCTCCTTTGCTTGGAAGTAGTTTGATATATTTTTTAGAGGATTTATATGAGCAATGTTCTGACCATTGTGCAGCAACAATCTCCTTTTCTATAGAATTGGGTTCACGTTTTAATCCTTTTGTAAGATACTTTAATTCTGCTTTAGTTAATATTTCCAAATGATCTAAATTAAAGAATTTTACTATTTATGAGCTTATTTTTTTAGAAAATTCATTAAAGAATCAAAAATTCTCATAGCTTTACTTGTTAATCCAAATATCTCTAATTCATTTTGACATGATCGTTCAGGATGTGGCATCATTCCTAAAATATTACCGGACTCATTACAAATTCCTGCAATAGATTCCATAGAACCATGGGGATCATCATTATAATAACTAAAAACAATTTGATTTTTTTTTCTAATTTGTTTTAATTGGTCTTCATGCAAGATGTATCTTCCTTCTCCATTAGCGACAGGAATTTTGAATATTTCATTCTTTTGGAATGATGATGTAAAAGGAGTATCAATATTTTTAACTTGAAGATCTGTCCATTTACAAATAAATTTTAAAGAATTATTTTTGATTAAAGCACCTGGTAATAAACCTGACTCTACCAAGATTTGGAATCCATTACAAATTCCTAATATTGGTACTCCTTGATTCCCAAGTCTTTTAACTTCTTTGATTATCGGACTATGAGCGGCTATAATTCCTGCTCTTAACCTATCACCAAAAGAGAAACCACCTGGCAGAATTATCGCGTCATAATTTTTTATATTCTCTTTTTTATGCCAAATTAAATCTGTTTTTACCTTGTAGATGTTAGTTAAAACATGATGGACATCTCTGTCACAATTACTTCCAGGAAATATAGGTATTCCAATTGTTAACATTAGATTATAGTAAAAAAGTGATTTTCTACGAATTAATATTTTTGGATATATAAAAAGGAAATTTAAATTATCAGGATAATAATTAATTGATAGAATTATAAGGTTTTGCTTTTTATAATATATTTCATTGCCATGGATGAATTAGTAAGAGACATAATGACTAAAGATCTTCTCACAATCTCTGAAAAAGATACTGCGCTAAAAGCTGCGCAGCTAATGAGTGAAAAAGGAGTTAGCTCATTAATTGTTTTATCGGATAATCAACCAATTGGAATAATTACAGAAAGAGATTTTATCAAAAAGATTTGCCTCAAAGAATTAAAATTATCTACTGTAAAAGTAGGCGATATGATGTCCAAAATAAGAACTTCTGCTTCACCAGATACCTCAATTGATGTTGCAGTTCAAAGAATGGTAAATAATAGAATAAGAAGATTACCTATTATTGATAATGGCAAATTAGTTGGAATAATTACTGTAACTGACTTAGCTAAATATTTACGAACGATTTTACTTTTAAACAGAGCCGTTTCATATCATTCACCAAAATAAATTATAATTTATTTATATTGTAATTATTGATCTATAATTATAGATACTTATCTTTTCAAACATCTTTATTTGTTTCTTTTGTGCCATGAAATACACTTACTTGACAATTGCTTACAAGAGGATTAAATATTCTCAAATCTTCACACATTTTTCTTATGCTTAATACTGCTTCTTTTGAATTCTTTGCATTTGTAATCAACTTTAATACTTTAGCAGTTCTAACCGATTTAATATTCTTGTAATTATTTTTTAAAAGTAACTCTCGATATATTGTTTCTCCTTCAGGGTCATTTATAAAAGGTTTATTTTCTATTGTAACAATAACAGTAAATTCTTGATTTTTCAATACTGATTTCTAAAATTATAATTACTTAAACATATTGTAAATATTGGCAAAGAATTAATTATAGTAATAATAAAAAAAGTCGATAAGTAAGGGTCATGTAGCTCAGCCTGGCCAGAGCGAAGGTTTTGTAAACCTTAGGTCGTGGGTCCAAATCCCACCATGACCTTTTAGTTCATCAAGACTAGAGCTATGTTTCCCGCCATAATGCATGAGATTTTGCTAAGATCAGAAATGCTATAGCATATACTAACTGTACTGATATACCAATCAATAATGACCAATTTTGAGGAGTATCAAATCCCATTGCATATTGAATCATCAAGGAAGCATGAGTTGTAGGTACTATATAGGAAGCATATTGAAGAATTTCTGGTAACTTGGAAATTGAATAAAATACAGGTGGTAAAATAGCTAGAAAAATATTAACAAAAGAGATGATCTGGGTTGCATTTTTCATATGTAACATATGGGAAGATAAAAAGAAACCCATACTAGAAGTTGAGATCCATACGATTAGTATTATAAAGATAAGTAATGGAATGTAAACAAATGTAACTCCAAGATAAAAAACTAAAAATAATAAAACTAGAAGAGCTGGCAATCCAAATAAAATCTCTGATAATGCTAAACCTGTCATATAGGTTAATGGCGATACGGGAGATGCTACAAACATATCCTGAATTTTATATTCTGTCTTATAGTAGGTAATATCTTGTCCCAATGCTAAACCATATCCTACTAAAGCCATGACTAAACTTCCGCTTAAAGCAAATTGGATATATTGGCCATCGCTGATTATGAATAAAACAAATAGTAAAGAAAAGGGAGTTATTGCAGAAAAAATTAAGGAAAGGGGGTTGCGTCTCAACCATAATATTCCTGTTGTATATGCTATAATCAAAATTTGATAAAAGGTAAATATATAAGAATTAGTTTTTGAAGGAATACCATTACTTCTATAATTTTCTTTATCATTAGAAAAAATCATTTTATTTATAAATTTTTTTTATTATAGATAATTATAAAAATATATTT
>DATFBJ010000017.1:0-2783 GCA_035253885.1 Nitrososphaeraceae archaeon | reverse complement strand
GTCGGAGAGATAAAGTAAAACAGAAATTTGATCTACATTAGAAGTGAATTAAGAGCTTATTGTAGTTAATATTGTGATCATTTAAACTATATTAGGAGCAAATGCGTTATCATAGTATGTCAACAAATTTTATACTACAATGCCCTATATGCAAACTTAATTTTATCACAAGAGAAGAAAGAAAAGAACATTTCGAATTTCAACATATAGTAGGTTAATAGGTTAATCTCTAGATAATAAATTCATATCATCTATTTTTAGATTCTTTTATTAATATTTGGTAAATGTTATTATTTTAATAACAGTTAATAGAGATAAATACCCATAATAAATATGACTCATCATATTGCAAATATAGTTGAACTTGTAGGTAGTTCCGATAAAGGATGGAAAGAAGCAGTTCAAGTTGCTCTTAACGAGGCAACAAAGACAATAAGAGGAATTACAGGACTAGAAGTTACAAATAGAACAGCTATAGTGGATCCGGCTACAGGTAAAATAAAAAAATATAGTGCTACGATAAAATTAGCATTTGGTGTAGAACGTTAAAAAAGTTCTAATTTATATAATTACACAATTTTTTTTACAATAATCCATCTTTTTTATTGTATACTTATGAATCAAAATTGTATACTAAAAACTACGTAATTTACTTTTCTGAGTAAATAGGGTTTATATAACGTCTAAAAGTATTATTGTTAAATTAGTCTATATATAATGATACTGAGAAAAAGTAGTATATGTTCCTCCATGATATAAATAATAAATATAATTTTCTAGTTTTACTTGTTTAATTTTATCCTGAAAGTTTTTGGGATTATAAGGATAAGAACAATATAATCATTATAATGAATAGATATTATATTATTTATGAAATATGAAAAATATTTGAACGTCGCTTTCTATTTATTATTACAACACCACTTCTTTAAGAAATCTATTGTAGATTTAGTATTATGAAAGATCTTCGTTTCTTTTAATATGAGATTATCAAAATCAGACGAAATATCAAGTGGTGTATTGTTGAGTGTGATAATGCATTTGATACCAGCATTATTTGCTGCTTCTACTCCCAAAGGAGCATTTTCTACTACTATACATTCAGATGGGATTATATTCATTTTTTGTAATGCTGCGATGAATGGCATAGAATGTGGTTTTCCCTGCTCTACGTCATCTCCAGAAATTACGACATCAAAATTCTTTAATCCAATCATTTTATCAATAGTTGATTCTATCTCATTCTTTGCCGCGCCAGTAACAATTGCTTTTAAACAATTACATTCATTTAATTCTTTGATAAGATCCTTTACGCCTTCAATAAGTGGAGTATTTTCGATTTCTTTAAATATCTGTTTTTTTCTCTCACTTATTTTTTTTATTAATTCGTTATCTATCTTTTTATTGGAATTATTTCTTTTAAAGATTTCCTGTACCAACTCATCCGTGGGCATACCTTCTAATTGATAAACTATTTTTTTGTCTATTTCAAAATTAGCTTCTTCTTTTATTGCAATTTTGACTGCTTCAGCATGAAATGGCATTGCATCAATTAAAACACCATCCATATCGAAAATTATTCCTTTCATTTTTTTATGTAAAGGAATAATATAAGAGATATAAAAAGTGTTATTTTAAATTAAAAATAATATATGACCATTAATATCTTACAATAATAAAATAATTACAAATTCAATTATTAGTATTGCATTATACATAGCAAATTTAGTTATGAATTAATCTTTTAAATGGTGTTAGGATCATTATTTGATTTTTTGATTAAAAAGATTGGAATTTCTAAATTAATTTGTTTAATACTATTGGGAAGAAATTGATTGATTAAATTGACATAGTGAAAGCTTAATTTCTTAATTCTTAATCTCTCCATATTCTTGAATAGCTTCTATAATCATATCTATGTCATTTTCCTTTTTAGCTAATTTAGCTACTTTAATTACATCTCGTATATCCTTTGAATTCATCTTGTACCATACTGCTAGAGCTAATTTTTGTGCAAATTCTTGTGTTTTATTGAATCTATCTCTAACAATATTAGTAGCTATCGTATTAAATTCCTCTTGTGAATATTCTTTCAGATGGAATTTCAAGAATCTAGAAAGCATCTCTTGAGAAAGTTTATTTTTATTATTACATGTAGCAAATATTCGTAGATTTTGTTTTCTGTTACACATTATAGTCTTTTTTGTAATTATTAATTTTCCTGTTTCCATTAGAGTGAGCAAAACAGACAATTCGTTTTTACCAATTTTTTCAATTTCATCAATCATTAAAAATTTTAATTCTGGATGTTCCGCTAAATAAGTCAAAATTCCAGCACCTGTACTGTTATTTGTTATAAAATAACTACGTTTGATATTATTTGCTATTGCCTCAAGAAATAAAGATTTAGCTGATCCAGGAGCACCAGTTAACAGAATATGTACTTATTCATTACTTATTAATGCATTAGTAAATATTAACTTAAGTGGTTCATGTCCTATAATATCCTCAAAAATGTCTTTTTTCTCTATTTCTACATTCTCAATCTTTTTTTCTGAAAATTTTTGGATTTCTGTTACTTGATTTTCTCCATTTTTGACTACTTGCTTAGAATATTGCTCTATAACGTCTTTTTCTATCATTTCTTTTGGTATCCACATTTGAGAAGAAGGTTCAAAACCTGCTTCTTTTTCCCAATTTCTATAACAACCAAAAATAGTTTTTACAATTTCCCAATAGTTTGTCACATTTAGGTTCATGGATGTTATATTGTAGCCTCTGTA
>DATFBJ010000016.1:0-3250 GCA_035253885.1 Nitrososphaeraceae archaeon | reverse complement strand
AAAGATGTATATCAATCTGAATGTTAAAAGCATATTATTCAATCAACATCAACAAAAAGAAGAGATGAATCATTGATAGTGATAATATATTATTCATCATTGATGTATATTGAATTGAATTATTTACTCTTACTTTGCCATAAACCAAATGTATTTTTTTGTTGATCTTGTAATGTAGCATAAAAACCTTCAGATATTTCCTTTTTGTTAACTATTACCTTTGCTCCTTGTTGTTGAGATTTAGCTATAAAATCATCTATTGACTCTACCATAATATAAAACGTAGGAGTTTGATTATGTTCTCTTTTTGAGGTTATTGCTCCTTTAATTCCGGCATTTTTTATTAACCAATACTTTTCTTCATTTTCTCCTCCTTCTTCTTTACTTTTCTCATATTCCCAACCAAACATTTTTGAATAAAATTCTTTCGTTTCTTCAACATTGTCTGTAGGTATTTCAATATATCCTACTTTATTGTAATTTGAATTATTACCCAAGATTATTACTCTTTCCTCCTTCTTTTTTTATTAGTGATTATCTCAATTCTATTGCTATTTTTTTATCTAATTCTTTTCTTTTTATTTGGTTTCTAACTATTAAAGCCGAAACCATTGCAGCCCCACCTAATGCTATACTTGCAATAGCAAATAATTGACCACCGTCAACAACACCTAAACCTGTTATTCCAAATGTTCCACTTGCAAATCCATAACTTATGTTTTTTATGAAATTCATAAGATAATAATCTGTTTTGTGATATATAAACTAGTGTCTAATTAGAATAAATAGTGCTAACTCATTATACAATAACTATCAATGATTTTATTCAAAACGAAAGCTAATTGATTATTAATAATTTATTATGCATCACTAACAAAATAATAGGATATTGTCAAAATTGTAGGGGTTATCCCTACATAATTGATTCTTTATGATATTTAACACTGAAACTATGACTATTCAACTCAGATAATTACTTTATTCGGGTTCATCTGTACTCAGTTTTAGATTTAAAATTTGTTTAAAAATTTTTATGTATGAAGTTATTTCTATTACTTTGAATTAATCAAGTAAATTCACATTAAAAATATTAATCATAATCTCAAATAAAGAATTTTGTTCTATAATATTATTAATCTTATAGTTCTAATTATTATTACTATGAATCAAATATTGTATAATTCCTTTGTAATTAAAATTTCTTTTTGGTGTTCTACTATTGGTTTAGGATAATCACCAATTGGAGAGAGTTTGGTAGATTTGTCAATTGTCGAATTAATATTATTATACCATTCATGTATTAAGTTCACAGGAGTCTCTTTAAGTTCTGGAATCCATTTTTTTATGTAATCACAGTTTGGATCAAACTTTTTTTGTTGTAACCATGGATTAAAAATTCTGAAGAAAGGTTGAGCATCACATCCAGTTGAAGCTACCCATTGCCAATTGCCATTATTAATAGTGGGATCATAATCAACAAGTTTTAATGCAAAATATCTTTCTCCATATCGCCAATCAATATGTAAATCTTTTACCAAAAAAGACGCTGTTATTAGTCTAGTCCTGTTATGCATATGGCCAGTTTCATTTAGTTCTCTCATTCCTGCATCTACAATTGGAAAACCGGTTTTTCCATTACACCATAATTCAAATTCTTTTGGATCATTTTTCCATTGAATAACATTTTTTTTGTTTCTTCTATATCTTTCTTGAAAAGGACTAGTAAATACAAAAGGAAAGTGAAATCCTATATATACATAAAAATCTCTCCAATACAATTGTCTTAGCAAACGGTGATTGAAACCTAATTCTTTTTGTATTGCAGAATATACTTCTCTAATGGAACATATTCCAAACTTAAGATAAGGTGAAAGGCGACTTGCTGAGTTATCCAATAAATTAAAATTTTCTTTTTGTTTATTATCGTTGTTAAATTTATATTTTAATTCAGATATTAATTTTTGATATTTTCTCCTTGTTCCTATCAACAATAACCGTCTTAAAGTTGAGAAGGAAGTAGCAGTATTATTGATAGCAGGAAATTGTTGTTCATTTATAATTTGTTGAGAAAAGAATTTCTCAAGATTATCTATTCTTTCAATGCTATTAAAATTTTTTAATTTTTTGCTGTTGTTGTTATTATCAAAATTAATAATTTTCTTTTTGTATTTTTTTATATCAAAAGAACTTTCTTTTCTTAATGGTATTTCAATTGCCTTGTTATAATAATGAGAAAAAACTTTAAAAGGTTCGTTATTTGAATTCAAAATCTCTCCTGGTTCATTAATAAGAATATCTGGATATTTAATAAAGTCAATATTAAAAGATCTACAAATTTCTTTTATTGATTTGTCTCTTTTTATGCTGTATGGAGTATAATCTCTGTTAACAAAAACTGCTTCAATTTTCTTATCTGCTTGTATTATCTTTTTTATTGTAGATGCTGGATCTCCTAGTAAAAAGATAAGTTTAGAAGATGTATTAGAATTATCTTTTCCTGTTTCTTGTTTAGGTTTTTCTTCTTTTTCTTCTTTTTCTATATCTAATTGATCAAACTGTTTTTGAAGATCTAACAATGATTCTTTTAAGAATCTTAGCAAATGTATTCGTCTTTGTTTATGTTTTAAAAGTAAGATAGGATCTATAGGCAAAGAAAAAGAAGAATACAATGAGTTTGACAACAAGATATTGCTATCTAAAATAAAAAAGCAATAAACTGAATTTGAAGAATATAAAGCATTTATCAATGCTGTATTATCTTTTAATCGTAAATCGCGTCTAAAAATGAAAATACTTTTTTGATATTTTCGTTGTAATCTGCTTTCTTTTTCCATATGAAAATTGATTAATTATTTATCATAATATACTATCTATAAACAATTTATCTTAGTGCCTAACATTCTTTTTGAATATATATACATATGATTGAAAAAATATACATATCATGTAGATCATTCTTATGCTTATCAAATATTTGATAATCATTAAAATTTAACTAGATTTGAGTTAATAAAAATATTGAAATTCTTTTAGAAAATTAAAAATATAAAATAAAATTAATGAGTGGAATTTAATTCTGCTAATTATTATTGTTATTATTTGGAATTGCTACCACCTATACAATCTATACACCAAATTTCAGGCTTTGGTATTCCATCAGTATTTTTCCTTACTTCTATCCAAACAGATAGATCTGAACCACAATTTTTACATGTTCCATCATAAGATGCAGTTGCCAATTTCTTTCATT
>DATFBJ010000015.1:0-2187 GCA_035253885.1 Nitrososphaeraceae archaeon | reverse complement strand
TGATAATCTAAGTTCCATATGTCGGGTAAATTCATGATATTTTTAATATTAATGTGATGATCATTGTAGGGAGCATTTATTAATATTAATACTAATGCAAATATGCCAATTAACATTAAGGATGATAATGTGTAAAAAATTATGGTTTCATAATCATGAATTATTGATACCATAACATTATTATAGGTAAACAAAAATTCAACTATTCTAAAAAAAATAAAATAGATATCATCAGTGCAGTAATTAATTAATCATTATTTAATTAATAAATTATAATATAAAACAATTGTATAATAGAAAGAAGCTTTTGCCATTTTATAAAATAAAAAAATTGGAGATATTTTTGCAATTTAATCAAGTATTAATGGCCTTTATTGGACAGCTCCCAAATAAGGTCATTAAACATGCCATTCATATGATTTATTCTGATCTCCATTCCTTCAAGTAAAGTGATGGCTTCTGAAGTATTATTGGATTTGACTAATTCAATAATCTGGTCGATATTATTTGCTAATTGTGAGTGAGTAAATCTCATATGCTGCATCATTTGCTCTGAAGCTCCTATTTGAGCAAATACTTGTTGTGGAATAACAAAAAGAATTCCAACTGATAGAAGAAGGACAAGAACTGACTTCATAGTATTATTATTCAACATTACCTTTTAAAGATTTAAGATATTCCAATTGTTAGATCTTTCTAATCCGGATAGAGAATTTATGACATTACCCTTTCAGAATACGCATATATTTTTTTGTAGTAATAATAATTTATTATCTGCCACTCCCTGGTAATCCTAATCCTTTTAATGGAGAATGGTAATTACTCTCTTTTTCTATTCCTTCAACGGTTGTAACTTTTACTATACTTGTATTAGTGTCTAATTTAGGATAAAAGAAAATGATTGTCCTGATTCCAGTACATCCATGTTTTAAATATCGCCTTTTCCCAAGTTCACCTTTAGTCCTGTAGTAAGATTGGTTCCTGTATTGGTTACTTTACTTGACATTGGTGTTTTATTCGTAGGAGTTGCAAAAATAGTTTATGGAGTTTTGATAAGCAGACCTCAAAATGGTCAAGAACAATCCTTGTTGGAGTAGGACTATTATCTATAGGCATATCATTAATGCTATTTATAAATCCGTTAGTATGTATATTTATTCTGACATGTATGTTGGCAGTTAACCTTTTGATAATAGGAGTAGAAAGTATTGTACATGGAGTATCAAACAAAAGGAATATAGTGACTTCTGCTTTATCTACTACTAATTCTAATGGTAAATGAATAAGAGAAAAATCCCTTTTTACTTTTAGTTTTATAACTATAAAAAATAAATAGATATATCTATATATTTGAAATGCGTTATATTTTTTAACTAAATTGATTCTAAAAATACTCAACACTATTAAAGGTCACATTCAAAGTAATTTGAAGGTTCCACATCCAACATTAGTAGCATTAGGTATAAGCGCTGCAATTACAGTCATAATAGTTGGTATATTTTACATTGCTGATACTGGAATGATGGAAATAGAAGATGCTGAAGCTGCTAGAAAATTAAAACCAAAAAAAGATGATGAAGAATAAAAATAATACTAGTTTTATATCTATTACCAAATTTACAGACAATAAAAAGATATTTTGAATAAAAGATTATAGATAATATATAAAAAAAATTAGGAATATGAATAAAATTTATACTTATTGTTGTTATTCTGTTGTTTTATTACCCATAACCATGTTAAATGCAACTAATTCTTTTTCAGATAATATTTCACTTAAATTAGGATTTATTTTTAAGGCTTTCTCATAATATGCTCTGGCTTCATCGTCTTTTCCCATATTAGTAAGTATAAAAGCCATAGTACTTTGCAAATATTCATCGTCAGGATTATCTATAGCTGTTTTCTCTATAACTGAAAGTGCTTCTTCATTCTTTCCCATTTCAGCTAAAGCTTCTGCCTTGTTATTTAATGCATAAACATCTGATGCATTAATAGATAAAACTTGGTCAAAATACTGTATTGCCTCATCATTTTTTTCCAATGCCAATAAAGCACCTCCTTTATTAATTAGAGCATAAACATCTGATGCATTAATAGATAAAACTTGGTCAAAATACTGTATTGCCTCATCATTTTTTTCCAATGCCAATAAAGCAAGACCTTTGTTATTTAAAGCCTTTACAT
>DATFBJ010000014.1:0-2030 GCA_035253885.1 Nitrososphaeraceae archaeon | reverse complement strand
AAGACCAGATTTTGTTACAAAACAGATACTTGAGTTTTTCAGATAAACCTTTTTTTAATATTATAAATTTGACTAGATTCTCTTATTATTGTTGTCCCCCATATCTAGTAGTTTTATTGTTTACTTAACTCGGGCTCGGAGGTGTGTGAACTGAGTTTGACACAATTTTGTAGTTCAAAATGCATTTCGAAACTAAGGTTTATAAGAAATATTACTGTTAATATGAAATTAAAGATTTATCAGCAGTGAGAGTATCTAAAATTTAAAAATATTATAATAAAAATAATTTTTAACTTTGAGATGTCTTCATTATATTTTAACTAAGACTAATAACGATACTATAGAGTTTATTATAGAGCAATAAAAAAGAAATAAGAATAAAAAGTTACTTTAAAAAAAACTACCTAATTTAGTTAAAACCTTCTCGTTAAATAGGTTAACTTCTTTATTATTATCTACACATTTATTTGATTCATTTCCTTCATCACTGTTACAACTTTGAATAAGTAGTAAAATTCTTTTATTTTGAAAAAGATCATATGGAAGAAAAGTGATTTGACTTTCTTCTTTTCCATCAAATTTTTCTACAATACTTCCTGATTTTCCCTCCAGTGCTAACTTAACGGAGGTAAGATTTGAAAACTGTTTTTTCTCAAAAGATTCTTTTGAGGCTGACGTCTCATTTTCATTAGAATCTCCAATCTTTACTCCAGTTTTGTCAATTAATATCAATCTGGTATTATTTTGTAAATTAAGTGACTGCAGAAATTTGTCATAGTTGTTAAAATTAATACCACCATACAATATTCCTCTCATATCATTTTCTTTCATTACTGGAGTTGCAATTACTGCTAGATTTCTTCCTGTTGCTTTAGAGATAATTGCATCGCTTAAGTAAGTTTTTTTAGTTTGTTCCACTACCTGATAATAATCTCGAAATGAAAGATTGTTTGTAGTCAGATTTAATTGACGTTCAAATGGTTCAACAAAATATACATCTCCATTATTTAATGAAAATACAATTGATGAAAATTCTTTAAATTGATCTAATAGTATTTTAGCTGTTTTTCTCTTCTCAATATCTGCATCTTCTGGTATGCCATTAACTTTTGAATCTATCAAATTGATATCAGGAGGCTGTAAAATTTGTGGTAAATTACTAGCAATTTGAAGAGCCGTCACTAATTTTGTTACCTTACTTTCAAGTATATTTTTTATATTTTCGAGTTCATTTATTAAAAATGAGGAGTTATTTTGGTTTATGTTATTATTATAGTAGTGAATATCTTGAGCATAAATAGAAGAGATAAAAGTTGAGTTTGCAGAAAATAATATGATACTGATAGCAATAATACCAAATAAAAAACTTAAAATCTTTAACATCATATAATCTTGAGAATTTAAGAACAATTCAATATAATTCTATCCATAACTTGATAATTTAGCAATTGGTATACTATCCTATATAGAAAGAGGATATTGTTGAAAACATTTAGTATAGCCAAAAGGGTTCTGAGGTGTGTGAACTGATTTTGACACAATTTTGTAGTTCAAGTTTATATTTTAAAAAGATAGATACATTTGATATAATTTATAATGATTCTCTATCTAACTAATATTACTAATGTCAGAAATGATTAGAGAATGAAATTGGATGTTAAAGGATTGATGACAAAATCTCTAACATCCATTAATAAGGAGATACAATATACCAACTCTTCTCACTGATGAAGTGGGTGGTAAAAATCTTATACTAGACCTGAAATAAAGGATTGTTTTATTCTAGAGAGAGAGAGAGAGAGAGTTTTATCAATGGCAATAATAATAATAGAGCTGGATGTTATACAGAGGCTACAATATATAACACCTACAAAATGAAGAATTAAAAATTGAACAAGAACAGAACACTAGTAGCATATATAATATAATAGCATAGTAACAAATAAAGTTAAAAAATGAATTTTCATTGTTGTTTTTATATATTTTATTTTAGAAAAAAGATTCTATGTTACTATTATTATTTATCTTTT
>DATFBJ010000013.1:0-5293 GCA_035253885.1 Nitrososphaeraceae archaeon | reverse complement strand
ATTGCCTATTTTTATTTAAGATATAATTACCAAAGAAAAATTAATAGATTTGATCCAGAAGTGTTAGAGAGTTTAAAATAACATTTTTAATACCAACTAATTAAAATTTGAATAAATAAAAAGAGAGTAGAATCAGGATATAAGTACAGTAGAAAATTTACTACTACGCATATATAGAAAAAAATATTGTATTTGATGTATTTCAATTAGAAAAAAGAAATGATCAAAAATAACTTATCTATAGCTACATAAAATGATATATTATAAAAATATCTTTTCACTATGAATGAGTTTGAGATTGGTTATAGTTTTGAAATAAGGATCTTAGATACTTGTAGATAATAACTAATGTTATTGCTCTTAAATTGCCTTCTATCTTATGTCCTAAAATAAATAAACTAATTGCACATAATGAAAAAATAATACCATATAATATTGATGTATTTTGATTCATAAAATATGCTATTATAAAATATATTCCGGTAATGTATAAGGGTAATCCAATACAATGCAATGTAATATTAATAGGATGTCTATGTGTATTTTTAATAGCTTTGAGTAAATTAAATTTCAATATTTAAAATACTACAGAAACAAATTTTAATCTTACTAAAAATTAGATATTAAGCTCAAAATAAAAAGTTTAGAATATAGATGATAATTAAAGCTATATTCTAATAAATTTGCATAATATAATTAATATATTAAAGCAGTTCGAACCTTCTATTAATAAAAAAAGACCAGTATGCTTTAAAATCTTTTGGTTGATAAATTATATTATAAAGAAATTAAAAATATAGATACACTTATTATATAATAAAATAAAAATTATGCTTTAGTTATTCCTATTAATATTTCTTGTTTCCTTAATATTCATCAAAAAGTTTTTTTACTTCTGATAACATTAGGTTTAATTTTGGTAAAATCAACTTATATTAATATTTTAAATTATCACCAATACAAAAAATAACAATAAAATTTTGTTTTAGCTTTTATTATATAGATTCAATTAACAATATCAATTGACATAGATTAATTCAACTATAAAAGATATTTATTATTTCTATTTCATTTAACAGCTTTTATCACATCATTAAATATCTTTAATGAACCTATATCAAATGGATCTTGAAAAGCTAGAAAAAATTGAGTTACTCCCACTTCAACATATTCTTTAATTCGTTCTGCGATAGTAGTAGGTTTTCCTATTAGTCCATGTTTTCGTATTTGATGCAATATATTTGGTCCTCTTTCCATTGCAAATATTTTTTCTTTATATTCAAGGTCAGTAATAGATTCAGCAATTATAACATCTAATTCTATAGATCTTTCAATTTTTCTATCAATATCTTTATCAATAATATGACTAAAATCATTGTTTAATTTTAAAAATTCTTGAGGAGAAATATAAGACGACTCCCATATATCTGCATATTTCGCTGCTATGGTCATAGTCTTTTTTTTCTTGGCAGCAACTGTAATTGGAATTTTTTCAATTAATATATGAGGAATTTTTATATTTGCACTATTTAATTCAAAATATCTTCCTTTAAATTTAACAGACGATAATTCTTTATTCCAAAGCATAGTCAAAACATGTAACCCTTCGTCTAATAGTTCTACTCTGTTGACAGATTTAAGATATTCAATTCCATAAGGATACCACCATTGTATAGAATATTGTAATGTTGCTCCAGCTCCTGTTCTAAATTCTAATCTTCCGTTGGATAAAGCTTGAAATGTTATTGCCTGTTTTCCCAGTAAGGCAATGCTACGATAATTTGGAAATAGATATGT
The DNA here is from genome assembly GCA_035253885.1 of Nitrososphaeraceae archaeon. Taxonomy (GTDB): domain Archaea; phylum Thermoproteota; class Nitrososphaeria; order Nitrososphaerales; family Nitrososphaeraceae; genus TH1177. The sequence continues at coordinate 3,496 of DATFBJ010000013.1, read as the reverse complement.
TATTACAGGTCCAAGTTTTATTTTACTTGTAATATTTATTAATGATGATAATACAGTCCAACAGTCAAGATCGATATTTGCTAAGGATTCACCATAAAAAAATCCATCATATCCATTTTTTTCAGCAAATATACATGTATCTTTAATTTTTTCATAGTTTGTTCCCCATATTTCCAGACAAAATTTCATTTGTATTTTATATACTCTTATTATTAAGTTCTTTATTACATTTAAAATTTTTTTTACTTCAAAACAAGAATATAATAAATAAATAAATAAATTTTAACTTTTTTATTTATAATTAGCTGAGTACATTCTATAGTGTCTAATTAAAGGTTATTTTTCTTCATCTTCATCTTCATCTTTATCGATATCTCCTGCTAGTTTAATGGATTTTCTTATACTATCAATCTGAATATCCTTACTTCTTGTAATTAATTTCGAAAAAGATGGATGTGCATTTTTTCCCAATGTAATTGCATTTTCACCTCTATTAAGTACAAACAAAGTTAATTCATTTTCTGAAAGTTTATGAGCAAATTCTTTAGCTTCTTTGATATACTTTAAAAAATCAATCTTATTATCTTTTAGAGTTTCTAAAGGAATATCAAAAAATGATGGATCTATTACATTTAGTTTTATTTTTTTATCTGCACTATCTATTCTTAAAGAATCATTATTTTTAACTGCTATTTTAATAGTTCCATTCATATAACCTAATCCTTTAACAAAAATATCCATTAGGACATCATTAATAGACTTTGGTTCACTAGATTGTTGAAAGTATTCATCTAATTTTTCTAAATCTTCATGATTAATACTTAAAAATAATTCTGATCCATTATAATTTTCTACATAGGATTTTGGAATCTTGTATGTATGATTATTTACATCGTCTATAACAAGTATATGATTGGTATAATTAGCAATTACATTTCCTATTGGATTATTATCTTTTGAGCGTACATTTTTCTTTGATTTTACTATATTATCCCAATCTGGCAACGAAAAACCATCCATTAATATTTACTTTGAGAATGGGCTTCAGCTTTTATTATTAATTTTCCATTTATTGTCCATTTAGCTGATCCCAATTCTTTTCCACCAGGACCGGCAGCTTTTGGTATATCTACTACAAGATTGTCAAATTCATATGTTATTACTGCCTCTTTACCTGTTAATCGATCAAAAAGTGCACTAATCAAGTCTACCCATTGGGTACTTTTAGAATTATCATTATCTGGATTGTCTCGATTAGTATCTATATTACTATTTAATTGACTCATATTTTTTAGTATATAACATGTTATTTAAAAATTATATTAATAAAATTATTACGATCAATATAAATATTAAAAAGATGCTTGTAATATTAGACTCTATTCTAGATTAATAATATTCAGATTAAACATACTATATTTATTTTTTATTAAAAAATTATAAAATTGATTAATTTTAGAAGTCTTAGAAACTAATTTATTAATAAAAAATATAATGAATCTCTATTTGGTAACTTATTTTTAATCTAATTAATAAATAATTGCAAAATTTATTGAAAAATTATTATGTTACTTGTTCTAAAAACCATTCTTTAAATTTTTCAATTGCATATTTTTCAGAATTCTTTACAAAAGATGGATCATTTAATTTCCATGCTTCTTGAGGAATAGACTCGAAAAATTCTTGCATACATAAAGTAAATATAATACGTAAATCTTTTGCATTATGATTTATTCCATAACGATAAAATATTTTTCCAATTTTACCAAATGAATCATCATAATTTCTTTGAATACCAGGTAACTCAAAGGTTTTAGTTAATATTGAAGTTATTTTCTGTAAATCATCATTTAGTGTTATCATCCTATAACATTAAGCAATACCAAATTTATTTCATATTTTAATAAAAGATTTTTTAATGCATAATTTACTATATTATTAACCATTTGTAAATAAGAGATGCAACTGATAAAACTAAAATGCCAATAGTACATAAAAAAAAGATTAATAATTGTAACTATTTTAGTAGCAATTAGTGATTGTGTTAATAAAAGTAAAATTAGTATATAGATAAACAAGATAATAATATAATATTATTTTAAATAAATATAAAATTCTAATATTTTTGATACTTTAGCATGTCTTCTCAAAATTTTTCCAATTATTAGATATCAGAAATATTGAGTTAACTGTATATTATATAATTTTTTTATAATTGACAGTCATGACAGTAATTACAGAATCCAATATATTTATTATAATTACATTAGAGATAAATAACATTCTAATAATGATAATTGATAAAAGATAATGGATGATTAGAGTTATATAATACCATGATAAATATACCTTTCATAAAATCAGACATATTTAGTTCGATATGAAAAATCATGGTACTGATCACTTTTCACTTTTCGTTGAAACATGTGAAAAGATTAGATTGACCACTAAAAAGAATGAAAAAATAGAAATTATTTCTTCATATATATCCAATCTAGATGAAACCTCACTATCTATTGCAGTGTTATTCCTATCAGGAAGAGTATTTCCTGCAGGATCGAACCTGACACTCAATATAGGATTTACTACTATTATGCAATCGCTTTCTGAAATTGCAATGTTAGATACTAAAGATATACAAAATATCCATCTAAAATATGGAGATATAGGTGCAATAGCAGAATATGCAGTATCTAAAAAGTATATTATTTCTCTTTTTAATCAACAAGACAAATTAGATTTAAGTCTCTTATATCGTCAATTTAAAAAAATAGCAACTATCAGTGGTTCTGGTTCAAATAAAAAGAAAAAGGAAATATTAAAAGGATTGCTTACTGTTTGTTCTCCACTTGAATCAAAATATCTTATTAAAATTATCACTGGTGAAATGCGAATTGGTTCAGTCGAATATCTCGTTGAGATTGGTATATCTCGAGCATTTGGTAAAGAATTAAAAAATATAAGAGAAGCTATGCTTATTGCTGGAGATATTTCACAAGTAGCAATATTAGCAAAAAACAACTTGCTTCACAATGCAATAATGAAGCCATTCGTACCAGTAAGCTTTATGTTAGCAGATGTTATGTTTAGTGCAGAAGAGATAATAGACTATTATAAAAAACCTTTGATTTGTGAATATAAATATGATGGAATAAGGTTACAATTGCACAAGTTTAATAAAGAAGTGCGGCTTTTCTCTCGCAATCTTACAGATATAACATATGCATTTCCTGAATTAGTGAAAGCTGCAATAGAAACTACAATAAAAACGACAAATACAATGTTACCTAATCAAATAGACTTTATTGCAGATGGAGAATTAGTAGCCTTTAAAAATGGCAAACCATTGCATTTTCAAGAACTTCAGAAACGTCTTAGAAGAAAAAATGTGACTTGTATCATTCAAACTGAAGTTCCTATATATTATTTTATTTATGATATTATATATTTTAAGAATAATCAAGTATTAAAGAAATCGCTTTTTGATAGAAAAAAT
>DATFBJ010000012.1:0-3505 GCA_035253885.1 Nitrososphaeraceae archaeon | reverse complement strand
TGTCTTTGAATATTCTAAGTATATGGTGATACAAAGCTATTTTAATGATATTTTAATCATGACTAAATTTATCTTTATTTCCATTTCTGATATTATTTTATATATATATAGATATAATAAGAAATACAATTGACGTTCTCTATGTCAATAGTTGTCTAGAGATAATGTTCTAGAGAGGATTTATTATTTTGCAACTAAAATTTGCCTTTTTTGTAAAATATTTATTATATTTTTATTTCCTATACCTATTTCTTTTTTCTCCAATGATAAAATTAAGTATAAAATTAATGTAAAAATGCTTAGATAACATATTATGAAATTATATTTTAGTATATTTTCCATTAGAAACAGAAGGGATCAAAGATAGTAATTGATCTTCTATTTATGTTTTAATAAAGTTTTTAGGTAAATTCTTATATATAGATATATTGTTGTATGCCCAAAGCATATGTTTTAATTAACTGTGAATCAGGATATGAAGTTGTTGTTGCTAAAAGTATTGAATCGTTAGACAATATAGCAACATGTAATATCGTTTATGGAGTATATGATATTATAGTTGAAATAATATTTGATACTTTGAAACAATTAGAATATATAGTTAAGAAAAAGATTAGAAACATTAACAAAATACAATCTACCATGACATTAATTCCTTCTACTATTAGATAATATTTCCTTTAACAAACAAAAAAGATATATCGTCCTTTCAGACTGAAAACTAGAATTGAATAATCACTCGATATCCCACAGAATTACATTAATATAGTTAAACAACTCTAAATAATAGAGAGAATATTTTTACTTATTTGAAATATCTATAATGTAGTAATCATTTTTTTACAAAATTGCTTTAGTTTTTTTGGGATTCAACAAAAGATTAAACACTGAATATATTTATATTGTCAACTATTAGTTTTACCAAAAAGAAAATATATACCTACATACAACAATTCATCAGAAAAAAAGAAAAAATAAACTATGTAATATAATTTAATAACTATTTTTTAATTGTTAGAATTCTTTTTTTTATTGTTTTTAATTAAATTTTATAATTCTGAATGATAGATTCATAAACATTTGCTGTCAGTCTATGACTCATTGCTTGTAATGTATAACCTGAATTTATAGCATTTTCCATTAAATCTAATTCTTTAGAAAGTAAATCTTGATAATACTTTTTAGTATTTTCCTTTGTCTTGGGCAAATATTCATTTGATTTATTTATGAATTCTTGATAATCATTAGAGACCTTCTTTTCTAATTCTTCTTCTAATTGTTTCTTTCTCTTTATTAAATTTTTATTATCCATATAAAGCCTTGACTATCATTCTTTTTATTATCTGTTTCCTTGGAGAATTATCTTTATAATTAAATTTTTGATATTGGATATAGAAAATACAATATCTGAGTAAAAGTTTATGTACCTTTCTTTACTTTACAGAACTGGACCTATAGTTCACCTGTATTAAAGTATTATTTATGTAAATAAATATCAGACATTAATATAATTTTTATTTTAATATATCTAGCAATTTCGACACTTTATAGAAATAGATGGAGGATTTTTATATAGTATTGCTCATGGTATTTGATGACTTTAAACAGTTTCTAGGAAAAAAGGTATACTTTTTCATCTAGATTTAACATTACAATAATCTAATGATAGATGGAAAAAGAATTTATTAAAAATTATTGTTAAATGAACAAAAGATCAAACTAGTAATATAAATTCTAATAAATTCAAATTAGACAGTAAGTATAATCTTCTAACAAGAATGCAAACATGTTTCAAACCTATTTATAAAATTCAAACCTCATTGCTCTTTTTATTTTAGTAATAGCAAATTGTGATTTTTCTTTAAGATCTTTTTGGCATCAAATTTTTTATGGTTTTTAACTTTTATAAAAAATCGGATCAGCTTTTACTTATTTTTAGGCTTTTGAAAAAAGTTGATAACAATTTTAAATAGTGTAAAAAAGTTGAAATTGTTTCATATTATTTTTAGATTTCAATAGGTTTCAATAGAAAAACATATCAACTAGGACAATAAAGAAAATAAAGAGACAACATCATATATGATCCTTATATAATTTAACAATTCCAAAACTTGGAATTTCATCGATACTAAGAAAATTGGTAATAGTAAAATAACAAGTCTCTCTAATGATGGGAGAAATACATTAATAATTAAGATACTCTGGTCTTTCTCCTGCATAATCTCCACAAATTTTAAAACATTTTGTCTATCATTTCCATCAAGATCTTTTATTCTATCAATCGAGTACTCCCGTCTTGCTTTCCTGTTATAAAGATCTCTCATTTCTAATTGTGTGTTTATAATTGATGATGGTTGCTTATTACCATATGGTAATTTTTTTGATTTGAAATCTTCTACAACAATGCCTTCTTTATCTTTATTTTTGATAGGGATTCGAAGCGATGACTCAATGCCGGAGGCGGGATTCGAGCCCGCGACCTTTCGATTATGAGTCGAACGCTCTAACCAAGCTGAGCCACTCCGGCAAGCTCAGCAGCGTTACTTTCCTGTTATTTTAAATGTGATATATATTCTATTAATATAATTGCTTTCTAAAGGTATTCTCTCACTCTTTTTCTCTTCGTAGTTGTAGTTAATCATAAAAAATAATAAATCAAACAAAATTATATTTAAAATTTTTAAGAAAAGTGGTGATTTTAGCTTATTTTTATTAATTTATATTTGTTAAGGTGATTCAATCCATCTAAATTTTCTTTGTAATGTACCCGTATAGATCTTTTTCCAATCTAAATCTACATAGTCTAGCCAATTTTTCATAACTCTAGGATCAATATAATTTCTTAATGACGTCCCCAAATTATAATCGCGTGTTTCTTTTTGTAATTTTAACTGATATTGAATTTTTTCCACACGGGATTCTAATTTTTGCCTTTGCTTTTCAGTTTTCCATTTTTTAGAAATTATGTCATTTCTTATTTTCTCTATAGCCTCTTCTTTTTTGTTTATTGATTCTGCAAATCTTTCTAATGCTTTTTTGCTTGCAGGATTATTTGGATCGATTCCCTTCTTGTGATTGCAGGCTATAGCTGCTTTTAAATTTGCAATTTTTGCAACATATACTTTTTTAGATTCTGATATTTGTTTATTTACATCAAAAGGAGGATTTTTTAATGCTTCTTTTACTATCTTTGTTGCAATATATGTTCTGAATACTTTAGCAGTTAAACCTGGAACATTTGCAGGATCTATTTTTCTTAAAAATGCATTAACTTTTGCAGAATTTATGTTATCAAAAATTTGATCACTATCATTTCTTTTATTTTTCATAAATAATTTAAGATTGTCATATAATCCTTTTGTGTCTAGAGAATTAATTTCTAATGTTTTTTGCCATGGCACACTATCTTTTCCAAGAAAATTAAATTCTATGTATTTTTTCTCATCTTTTTCTGGAAACTTAATATGTTCCACCCTGAGAGTAGAAGCTCCAACAGTGTCAGCTT
>DATFBJ010000011.1:0-3568 GCA_035253885.1 Nitrososphaeraceae archaeon | reverse complement strand
AGAATGTTTAATAATAATTTCTTATTAAATAATAAATAATTTACAAATATATCGAGAAAAAAACTGCTGTAAATATAAAATTTATATTTTACTAATGACCTTAGAGTAAAATAATTTTAATGTAATATCATTTAATTCTTTAAAATGCATAATAAAATGATTTACACCAATATCAACATATTCATGTAATCCTTTAATTATCTTTTCAGGAGTTCCTATAGTAATACCATCAACAAGATATTGAATTAATTGCTCTTTTGTTTGCTCATTTTTTTTATATTTTTTAAGAATTTGATCAATTTTTTCTTCTGATTCTTCAAATATGCATGGTAAAACTACTGAATATTGTATTTCATTATGATCTCTTCCAATGGAATTGCAATATTGCTTTAAAATAGATATTTTTCTTTTCATTTCATCTGGAGAACCAAAGAAAAGGTTATATCTATCAGCATGTTTTGCTACAACCTTGAGCAAATATTTTTCTCCTGTACCACCAACCATTATTATTGGACGAGATTTTTGAATTGGTTTAGGATTACATATAGCATTCTTTATTTTGTAGTGTATGCCATCAAAAGAAGTTCTTTTTTCTATCCACATTGATTTAATTATACTTAAAGATTCATCTAATTGTTTAATTCTTGTTATATTTGATGGAAAATTATATCCGTATGCAATGTACTCATCTTCATACCATCCAGCACCAATTCCTAATTCTGTTCTTCCTTTACTTATTACATCTAGAGTTGAGATCATCTTTGACAAAAGTGCAGGATTACGATACGAATTGCATGTTACTATCTGTCCTATCTTTATTTTTGTTGTTATTGCTGCAATAGCAGATAATAATGTAAAACACTCAAAAATGTTCTTTTCAATATCGTCTTTATAGTGGGGAATAAAATGATCATAAGCATATAACATGTCAAATCCAAGGTTATCAGCCGTTATTGCAATAGATTTTGAGAATTCATATTGTTTGATAGGATCGTTTTCTTCTTCTAATGGCAGATCCCCTCCTCTCCATCCTTGTGGGATTGTTAATCCAAATAATAATTTATTATCATTTTCTTTTTCTTTTGATAATATTTTTTTGTCCATTTATTTTTTTATTATAGTTGTTATCTATAAGCTATGATGTAATCTATGCTGACCTTAGATAAAAAAATAAGGCTCTAATTGAGTAATATACTCTATAAGAAAAGGAATCCATGTACAATATACTGTTGTTATAAATAATTTTTTTCCTTTTAACAAATATATCTTTTAATAAATTATTGTTTGTCTTTAAATATGATAGTAAAAAGATTTAGTGATTGCTGTTATAAACTAGAATACTTTTGTGCTTGTAATATCAATGGAAAAAAAATTCTTCTGACTGCATAAGATATAAAAGATATGAAACATAAATAAATCTCTAAATTATGGTTTTATATATTTTTTCATAATTTCTTTAACTTCTTTATCTTCAACTTGATCAAAGTTTTCATAAAATTGTCCAACTGCATAAAATTCTCGAGTGATAGATAGAACTATAACTTTATCTGCAATTTTATCAAGTTTGTCAATAGTATCATTTGTAGCAGGTGCAACTGGAACTGCAATAATCAATCTTTTACAATTATGTTTTTCTTTTATCCATCTTGCTGCTGCTATAATTGTAGACCCTGTTGCAATTCCATCATCTACCAAAACTACTATCTTTGCATTTAACTTGTTCCCATATTCTCTATTTCCTCTAAATTCTATTAGTCTTCGCTCAATTTCTTTTTTTTGCATTTTTACTTGTTTATCTATATATATTTGAGATGTATTTAGCATATTTGCAATACGTTCATTAATAAAATATGTTCCATCAGGTAGTAATGCACCAATCGCCAGCTCTGAATTATATTCAGCACCAATCTTTCTTGATACTATTATATCCATATCACATCTCAATCTGGATGCAACTACATCACCTATAATAACCCCTCCTCTTGGAATTGCTAACACGATAAGTAATTTATTATCTTCTTTATCTTCACTGACGCCAATGCTTGTTAAATAACTCTTTATTTTTTCAGTAAGTTCTTCTGCTGCCTCTGTTCTGTCTTTGAATACTCTGTAATTCATTTAAACTCAAATAATAAAAATACTATAAAATTATTTTATTATATAGAAATAATATCTGCATAATTTCTTATGTCATCTGATCAATTTATTCAAATACCAAATGCTAATTAGTATATGTATAGATCTATTGTATACTGCTTATTAGTTGGCATGATACCTTTCACCAAAAAAATTCATATTCCAATATACGAAATAAAATAATAATGACTTTCCCAGATATATTAAATATCAATGAAAAAATCACTAATTTGTATATATACAAATAAGGACAGAAATGAATTTGCTATTGGGTTAAAGGAAGATGAGAATTTTAGAGCAATGACAAAAGTAGGTGAATTTTATACAAGATTTGTTGATGCATTTGATAAGATAATTGATGAAAATAAAATAGATTGGGAACAGGAATTAAAGAAATGGATTGATACTGCAAAGAAAAATGAAACTATATTTGTTGAAGTTGATTTGAGTGGTTGCAATAAGTAGTGAAAGAAAAAATAAATTAATATTTATCAGTAAAATGTACTCTGTATATTCTTACCTATTATATAGGTATACTTCTGATTCTTTAGTTTTTAATCGAAGAAACAGAGAGAACAAAGAAATTAGAAAAGAGCTGAATGCAGTTTAGATGCTAAACAACCAATGCTCATGGAGCAATAATGTATTATTAAAAAATATTAACAAAATATTAACACATCATTTAGCTTAATGATTATAAGACAATGGTAAAATGAATAGAGTCAAAACTAAAAAGGTTGCAATAGTTACTGGTAATTCTCTGGTATAGACTACATTTATCAATATATAATGATGAAATCAATTAATAATAATGAAAAGCTATAAGGAATTCCAGATTTCATCTTTAGTCATTTTTTACATTAGTATTATCAATTAGATAATGATGATTAGTGTATTCTGCAATTATTCTTTCATTTTATCAAATGATACCTTCATTTTGTCCAATACATATTCACTTATTTTTAAACCCTGTTCATAGGTTATAGTTTTTCCTGTATAAAGATATGAAGAGACTAGAAATTTTTCTAGTATAGTACACCATACGGCTCCTAAAACAAAATCTTGCATATTATTGACTCCTGTACGTTCTTTGATTTTTTCATTTTGTGCTTTGGAGATATTTTCTATTATCGGTAGACATGAAATAACATTTTGTATTATCTTATCTAGCAATATTTTAGTAAATTCATCCTCTAATACCATAATAAAACTATCATCAGTTTAACATATTAATGATATCTTATAATCATACTATAAGATAGATATCATTTTCAAAATTAAGAATATCTAATTTTAATTTATTATCTTGTGAGTTTCAATTGGAACAGTTCCATATTTGTATGTAATCTGCAATTTGTCACCTATATCATAATTACAGTTTGAAATTGCTCTAGGATGATCTTGACTGTTAACAACACATTCTCCATCACTT
>DATFBJ010000010.1:0-3278 GCA_035253885.1 Nitrososphaeraceae archaeon | reverse complement strand
GTTTCTCTAATTACAACGTTTATATATTTTTCTAACTCATTTTCATCCAATTCAAATTTCGCCTCTTTGTACCTTTCTAAAGTATCTTTGTTTTGAGTAATTTTTTTGACAGTTTTTTGAATTTCTTTCTCCATTTCTGCTTGTCCTATTATGTCTAATAATCTTGACTCTAATGCGTGTTTACGTATAAGTTTACGTAAGTCATGATTTGCTGAAACAAATGTTGCAGAATTGTAAATACCTAACAACATCAAAAATGTTGCTATATTCAAAACTGTTATTGATGAAAGTCCAAAAGATGGATAAGGACTAACAATTTGGGTTGCTGCTTGATTTGCTGCAAAAATTAAAAATATGCCAAATCCAGAAATAATCATTAATGTAGTAATGTTTCTTTCATAACTCATAATTCTGGATATCTTCCAGAATGCAATTCCGAAAACTAATCCTCCGATGGGTTTACTTAATGCTAAAAATGCTATTAACATGATAGAAACAGTTATGGGATCAATTTCCAGATATGAGGTTAATATGTTACCTAATACATAATTATAAAAGTAGGTTATTAAAAAATAAACAAATGGAATAGACAAAATAATCCAATATACTATAGCATTACTCTGTTTCTCTCTGTACTTGATCATTAATATTGCTGTTGTAATCCAAATACTGAAAAATGATACAAAGGTAAAGATTTTGTAAACATTACCTAAAAATAGATGCTTACCAAATGATATATCTCCAGAACCTCCAACATATTCTCCAGTAAGCTCTGGTCTTTCACTTACCTTGACGCCTGTATAAACACCAGTTGTGATTAAATTAAATGCTATCATTAAAGTTGATATAAAATATAAAATGACTATTAAATTACGGTTTGATTTATACCATGAGAAAAATAGCAATGATAACCATATTATGAAACCTGCTGCTGTTCCATAACTTATCATAATTATCAAAATACTGACTGATGTATAGTAGTAATTATAATGGAACTGTTGAAATATCAAAATTCCTATCAAAGTTGCTAATATATATAGAGAAATTAACGCAATTTTATAGAAAGCCTGAACCTTTAATGTCTTATTTAATTGATCTCTTTTAATTGAGCTCTGTAAATACTTTATTATCAGAAATTGTAAAAGCAGGCATAATGAACTGTTAACAGCAAATAACATTAACTTACTTTGCAGAGAAATAAAGTATTTATCAATGAGATCGTTGATCTTAACAACTGAAGTATCAATTAAGACAGTGACTATTAATGCAATCATAAGAATAAGAAATTTCCTATTACTAAAGGACTTTTTATGATCTGTGAGCAACGATTATACTAAGAAAGTATTAAGTCAAACATAATCTTTTTGTATTAGAGAGTTACTAAACTGTGATGACAGATAGATTGAATAGATCATCTTACTTTGTTATTGTATCTTTTTTGTTTATGTTGTTACTATTCTCAGGAACGTTATCTCCAGTTTTAGGTTCAAAATCAGTAAATATTTTCCCACCAGAAAGCAAACCATATGGTTTAACATTTGCTGAACATCAAAAAAATTTTTGGAAATGGATATTAGAGATACCCGCTAATGAAAGTCCTGTTAATGATCCTATAGGAGAGAAATGCGCAAATGGGCAGTCCAATTCCAATTCATCTGTTTTTTATTTGAGTTTTAATAATGGGGGTATATCTACAAGATCCTGCGAAATCCCAGCTGGAAAAGGTCTCTTTATACCAATAATGCAAGTAGAATTTTCTGAGAAAGAAGTTCCAAATGCATCGATAGAAGATTTACGTAGAGCTGTAACGAAGGATCAAGATAGTGTTAACAGTTTGTATCTTACAATAGGTGATAAAGAGTATAAGTATGGAGATCTTATCAAATATAGAACTCAAACAGACGTTTTTGAGGTTGTCTTTCCTGATAATGGAATCTTTGGGGTTATTGAAGGTGGTGTTTCTAAAGTTATAGGTGATGGGTTTTATATAATAACTGAACCGCTTATAAAAGGAAATTATTCTGTTCATTTTAAATCGAGTCTAATTTGTCTAGATCCAGGTTGTGCAGAACCTAATTTTGCTCAAGATATCAAATACAATATAATTGCAGAATAGATATATTTGTACTAGTTTTCTACTTTTTATCATAATCTCACTGTAGGTTCTTTTTTATATTTTTTATACTTCAATTTAGTTCAAAATGGCTGAAAAAAGAATATAATATAAAAATCCAGTTTTCTGAATCCAAAAATGTAAAACAATATGTTTTAAAAAACTAAAAATTAAAAAAATAAAGATAATTTATGAAATTTTTGTAAGATGAGCTCATATTTTCTTAAATTACCTGTTAATAATTTTCTTTAACCTTAATAAAGAATGTTGTTATTTGACTAGAAAAGAATGAAAAATGCCTAGTCTAAAAGGTAAAAATATATTGATAGTAGATGATGAGCAAGATCTTACTAATTTATATGAAACTTTTTTAAAATATGATGGTTATAAAGTAGATGCTTTTACCAATCCTATAGATGCTTTGTATTCTTTTAAAAAAGACGTATATGATTTAGCTCTTCTTGATCTTAAGATGCCCAAAATGAATGGTGTAGAATTATCTAAAGAATTACAAAATATAGATCCTAATCTATTATTTAGCTTTATTACTGCTGCAAATAAAGAATACATAGAAGCTCTAAAGACAAATAATCCTGATATTGAAAATAATATCATATACAAACCGCTTTGGTTAAACGAACTTAGAACTACAATTCATTCACTTTTGTCTAATAAAGAATAACAACAAAAAGAAGACAAAGATACTAAATTATTGATGATGATAATATGATGAGAATTCTCTGCTATTTTGGTTTCTTCTAGATTAATTAATTATTACAAGCCTAAATCTTATATACTTAGCATCTTTGACGGAATACATGAAGTCTCAACAATTAAGACATCGAACTGAGGCTTCAAATCCTACATGCTCCATTGAATCTTTATTTATAATATTTTAATACAAATAACATTAATTTGAAAATCATTATTAAAAACCTTATTATAATATGTTACCGAACCTTGCTATAAACAGAATTCGAAGCCCCTAAGCTTTGAAATTTAGTTATCGAGCCCATTTGATTAAGAATCCAAGCAGTTCTGAATCTTTTTTATTAAATTTATCAAAAAAAAATTATGGTTATATACTATTGTTCTTTAGAAGTTTTAAATATTTTTTCTAATTCAGTATAGAACTCTTTGTTTGCAGAAGATTTCGAGAGAGCTC
>DATFBJ010000009.1:0-7734 GCA_035253885.1 Nitrososphaeraceae archaeon | reverse complement strand
TAGCATCAAAATTATAAATTGCCACTATCCCAGCCAAGGTTATATAACTTTTATCAAGATGTTATATTAAATATATAAAAATTATAGAAGATAAAGTTTTAAGAATTGAAATTTATTAGCAGATGACTGTAATACATAATGATAATAAAAAAATAAAAAATACTAATAATGCTATTATGACTTAATATTATTATGATTATAGGAGTTATCGGAAAAGCTAATGTTGGTAAATCTACTTTTTTTAATGCTGCGACTGATCAATCCGTACCATCAGCTAATTATCCTTTTACTACTATTCAACCAAATATTGGAATAAGCTTCGTGAGAGAGAAATGTGTATGTAGAGAATTTGGAATACAAGATAATCCAATTCATTCATTATGTATAGATGGAAACAGATTTGTACCTATAAAATTAATAGATATTGCAGGACTTGTACCTGGTGCTCATTTAGGAAAGGGGCTAGGAAATAAATTCCTAGATGAGGCAAGACAAGCAGATGCATTAATTCATGTTGTTGATGCCTCAGGTTCAACTGACCCAGAGGGTAAAGTGGTAGAAAAAGCGCATGGCGATCCGATTTTTGATATTAAATTTGTAGAAGAAGAATTCGATCGATGGATTTTTTCACTTATCAATAGAGATTGGAATAAAATTACGAGAGATATGGCAAATCAAAAATTAAAAATCGAGCAAGTATTAACAAAGAGACTCTCTGGGTTATCTGTAACAATTGATACTATTTCAAATTCATTATTAAAAGTTGGACTAACTAATAAAAATCCTGAATATTGGACACAAGAAGAATTATTAGAATTAGTAAAATTAATAAGAAGAAATTCAAAACCTTTACTAATACTAGCTAACAAAGCAGATATTTCTTCATCTAAAGATAATATAAAAAAAATAAAACAAATGAATACAATAGTAATTCCTTGTGCATCAGAGGCGGAATTGGCTCTTAGAAAAGGAGCAAAAAAAGGTTTGTGGTATTATCTTCCAGGAGATAGTAATTTTGAAATAAAGGATATAGATTCATTGAATGAGCAACAAAAAAAAGCAATATCAATAATACAATCTGTGCTTGACGACTATGGATCTACAGGAGTTCAGGAAGCAATAAATATAGTCTGTTTCAAATTACTTAACTTAATTATAGTTTTTCCTGTTGAAGATGAAATAAAATTATCTGATAAAAAAGGAAATATTCTACCCAATGCAATTTTATTACGAAAGGGATCTACAGCAAAAGATCTAGCTGCAAATATCCATCAAGATTTAGCTAAAGGATTTATGTTTGCTATAGATGTAAGAAATAAACAAAGAATTGGAGCTGATTATGAATTAAAACATAATGATATAATAAAAATAGTTTCTGCTACTAGTAGAGGATAATAATTATGAAAGAGTTCAAAGAAAGGGATAATAATATATATTGCCTTGGAATTGAAAGTACCGCTCATACTTTTGGATGTTCCATAATTCAATTTGATTCTATTAAAAAAAAAGGAGAAATATTGTCTGAAATTAGAAGTATATATATAGCGCCAAATGGGGCCGGCATACACCCTAGAGAGGCATCTAGGCACCATTTAGATAAAGCTCCAGATCTTCTCAGAGAGGTATTAAAAAAGGCTAATATAAAACCTAAAGAGATAGACTTGATCGCATATTCAGCTGGCCCTGGTTTAGGCCCATGCCTTAGAGTAGGTGCGGTAATTGCAAGGGCTCTTTCATCATTTTACAATATACCATTAATACCCGTTAATCATGCATTAGGTCATATCGAACTAGGTATGATGCTTACACAATCTAAAGATCCTCTAGTTTTATTAGTATCTGGAGGTCATACCATGATATTAGCATTTTCAAATAAAAAATGGAGGGTATTTGGAGAGACATTAGATATTACTATTGGACAATTATTAGATCAATTTGGAAGATACATTGGACTTGCCTCTCCCTGTGGAAATAGAATTGAAGAATATGCTAATCAATCTACACAACAATACTTTCAGCTACCATATATTGTGAAAGGTAATGATGTTTCATTTTCTGGTATATTAACAGCTACAAAAAAGTTAGTAGATAATGGATACAATAAATTTGATATCTGTTTTTCCCTTCAAGAAACGGCTTTTGCAATGTTAACAGAAGTTATTGAAAGAGCATTATCATTTACAGAGAAAAAAGAAGTTTTAATAGTAGGAGGAGTTTCTGCAAATAATCGTCTTTCCAGTATGTTAAGAATAGCTTCAGCAAGACAAAATGCAAAATTATATACTTGTCCATTTCATTATTCAGGTGATAATGGTGCTCAAATAGCATGGACAGGAATTTGCGATAATGTTTCTTCGGGTAAAACCATTAAAGTTCAAGATTCATTTGTAAAGCAGTCATGGAGAATAGACAAAGTGGAAGTACAATGGAGATAAAATAATTCTTATCATCACTATATCTAAAAAATTTTATTTAATAGTGGATTTTGATTTTTCTATCTCTTTTGCCCATTTAGAATTATTTAAGACACCAAATTTGTAAGTATCGCCATCTATTGTTATAATTACTACTTTTTTTAATAAAAATCCTTCTGTTTTAGATTCTTTAATTTCATTTAAAGGAATATCTAATAGTAATTCTCCTGGTCGTTTAGAAAGAGTTGCTAGAGTTCCTTCTGTCTTTTCAAAAAAAATTCTTTGGTTTGTCAGTGTCAATAATCCATTCTTTAAGTGATCTTCAGAACAATCTTCTTGAAGAATTAATTTTTCACCTTTTCTTGGTTGTACAGAGCTCACATTTTTATTCTTTTTAGTTGCATATATTATCATTATTGCATTATCAAATTATTAAAAGAGGAGCAGAAGCAGATATTTTTTTAGTAGATTGGTATAAAGACAAGGCCGTTTCAAAATTAAGAACCTCAAAAAAATATAGACATAAAGTGCTAGATAATATAATAAGAGGAAGAAGAACAATACATGAAGCAAATATGCTACATGCTGCTAAGAAGACAGGAATAAAAACTCCATATATATATTTTCTTGACCCAAAACGGGCTGAAATTATAATGGAGTATATTAAGGGAAAAAACGTGAAAGATATTATTTCCAAGGAGATAGGAAATGAAATTGGAAAATATGTTTCTATTCTACACAACAATAATATGATACATGGAGATTTAACTACATCAAATTTTATAGTAGATAGAAATAATTTGTATTTAATTGATTTCGGTCTCTCTTTTTACTCTGAGCGAATAGAAGACATGGCAACTGATATTAGAGTAATAAAGGAAATCTTAAGTAGTGCACATATACATATTTTTGAAGAAACATATCAAAATTTTTTAGATGGTTATTCAGAATATACTAATCATAATTTTAACAGAATATTAAATATAGTAAAAGAAATTGAAAGGAGAGGAAGATATTCAAGAATCGTATAATTAAGTTCAATTGGAATAAATAGAAATAATGGAATTTTTAGTATGTAATTGAATAAATAGGCTTTATTTTAAACATTTAATATATGCATGAATTATTTTTTGTTAGTAATAACATTCATAAATATTCTGAAATAAACATTATTTTAAAGGATAGATTAACAGATATAGAGCTAAAATTTTATAAACAAAATATCATTGAAATACAAGACAAAAAAATAAAAAAAATTGCCATAGAGAAATCAATATCCGCATATAATATAGTGAAAAAACCGATAATAATAGAAGATGATGGATTGTTCATCAAAGCATTAAAGGGATTTCCAGGACAATATTCTTCATATGTGTTTAAATCTATAGGTAATAAAGGTATTATAAAACTTTTAAAAGGAAGTAGAGATAGAACCGCAACTTTTAAATCTATTTTTGTTTATAACAATGGCTTTATTACAAAAATCTTTACTGGTCAAATTAATGGAACAATTTCAAAAACAATAACGACAGGAGGATGGGGATACGATCCAATTTTTAAGCCACATAAAATGAATATAACATTAGGTATATTAAATGAGAAGAACCAAAAAAATGAAGTATCACATCGAAGAATTGCTTTAGATAAATTGATAAAATGGTTCAACCAAAACAAAAAATCTAAAAACTTATAATATACACATAAAAAATAAGGATATTAAAATACAAAAGTTTTTATTTATAATGATAAAATTACAGTTTTAATATTTAGTAATTTTTTTTAATATAAATCAATTTGAAGTAGAAAAGGAAATATATATTGAATATATAATGAAAGATAATCTTCTATTTAATAGTATCGTACCCATTATATTAAATAACTACTTTACTATATAAAGATGAAAAATCGCAGTAGATATGAGGTAATTGCAGCTATACTATCTTCTTGCATTCGAATGGAAACACGGACAAAAATTATGTATAAAGCTATGCTTAGTAATGATCAATGTAAACTTTACATACAATTTTTATTAAAATGTGGATTGATTAAGGAAATGACAAATGGTGAAAAAAGATATTATTCTATTACTGAAAATGGTAATAAATTTTTATTTAATTTCGAGAAACTAAAACAAATGCTTCCGACCATTATGGAGGAAGATGTTGAAGATAATTATAATTTGACAGTTTAAAATAGAGATTTTATTATTTTAATCTTTATCTGGAGTGGATCTGTCATTTAAAAACTGAATAAATATATTTAATCTAGCCCAAATCCTCATCTGTTAAATAAAATGGTTCAAATTGAATTGGAAATTTAATTATTTAAATAATATCGCTAGTGAATCTTTTTTATAAGCTAATTGAAAATAACACTTATAAAAATAACAATATAGATAACGTTTTAGGGGCCGGTGGTCTAGCCTGGTTAGGATACCGCCTTGACATGGCGGGGCTCACGTGTTCGAATCACGTCCGGCCCATATTTTGTGCTTTAATTATCGTTCGAAGAATAGCTTTGATTTTGGATGTTACAATTAATAGTAACACTATTACAATATTTAGTAAAAAAAAAAAAAAAAAAGAGAAAACCTTTCTCTATGAATTCCTATAAAAAATAACAAAATAAGAATCATTATTTCAAATGTTAGGCATTAGCCACTAACATTTCTAAAAGCTCTTAATAACCATATTGAGAAAATCAACTCTATGTTTCTACATAATAATGACTATACATTCAAAAAAATTATAGATGAATTTATACTATCTTCATCAGATAATGAATTAATAAAATCCTTTTTAAGAAATATAGATTTTGAGGCATTCAAATTAGGAATTTCTTTTTATGAAATGATATTCATATTAATCCAAAAAAATGCGATTAATAACAAAAAATTCTCAATTCAAGATGAAGGAAAAACTATTTAACAAATTTTGATTTTTATATATATTTTAATCATTTAATTTTCCCTATTTTATAATATCTTTACTTGTTCTCTTTTTAAGAGATAAATTGATATATCTAAAAACTAATTCTATTCAATGAAACTGATTTCATTTTTTATTATCCTTTTTCTTTTTATTTAATAATATTTTCTTTATCAATCAACAAATTAGTTTTTGGTCAAATAAATAATGATGTTGAACAACCACTTTCTGATTTTATATTAGATAATTATGAATTTCTGATTTTCATATTTTTTCTTCTCATAATAGGAGCTATTATTTGGAAAATAACTCACCAAACAAAAGAGAGACGTTATTTTTCTGCAGAGGTAAAAAGACAGATATTAAAAGATCAGAACTATAAATGCGCTATTCTAAAATGAATATTGGAGGATGGGATTATGATCATAAGAATGGAGATAGATCAAATAATAAGTTATCCAACTGTCAGGCTTTATGCCCTAATTGTCATGCTAAAAAAACACGTGGTTTGTTAAAGACAAAAGAGAAATCTAATACAAGATCATTGAAATTTTTTATGATCTTTGTGATCATACTTTTTCTTTTATTCATTTATTTTAATTATGGATAAAAAGATATCTACAGATATTCTTTTTAAAGTTCTTATTTTACTTCATATTTAATGCAACTTTAATTGTTATAGTTATCTTTTTCCTTTTTTTGGTCTAAAACCATTTTCAATCAGAACTTTATATATTTCAGGAATTGCAAAACAAAATCCAATATGTAAACAATCAGTTTTTCCACAAAAGTCACATTGTAGCTCTTTCTTTTTTGAATTAATATATATTGTAACAAGTCTATTCATTGTATTATCTTTAAGAGCTATATGATTATCTATAGCAGAAATAAATTCAAGAAATGGACCATATTCTGTTATTTGTTTATTAAATGCTATCGTATTTTTTAAAATGAGATCCAAATAAGCTGTGAATTTTTGATTGGATGGTCTTTTTTTATCGTTTTTATATAGCTCTAATAAATTGTTTTTAACATCTTCTCTTATTTGTACAGTTAACCATCCTTTCTTTTGTGGCATTCCTAATGTATTTATTTAGGTTAAAGTATGATATAATCTTTATTTTAATGTATTATAATACAATAAATTTTTTTAGGTTAAATTAACATAAAAGTTAAGTAGTACTGTTAGGTTAAATTAGGTTAATGGCTAAAGATTTAATAGTAAGAATTAAACATTATTTATTTAAAAAAAATAAAAGAATAGATACATTTAGTCAATCATCTATAGAGAAAATAATGATATTTCATCCTTTCAATATAAAAAAATACGTATACAATTTTATTATTACAAAATTATAGGAGAGTCACTTAAATGTTTTACAAATTTGAAAATCCATATTTTGTATCAGCTAATGATTATTTATTAAAATCATTCAAATTTGATATACGAAAAAATCAACTAATTGATTTAACAATTGGTTCTCCTACTCTTTTTGTAAATTTTTATAATTTAATCCCTAAACTGGCTATCAAAGCATTATTGCCAAAGAATTATGGAGGATTAGAATCTCCTACTCTAACAATCATTGATGGTAGCATTAGAGGTCAGTCGACTCATTTAGATTTTTACAACTTTATAGATTATGCTATTCGATATGGTATGGATGTTAATTCAGTTTTGGAGAGAATTATGATAACAAGATCTTTTACTGCTCATCAACTTGCAGATACAATAATTTGTAAATTATCTAAGCTAATCCAAAAGTACAAGTCAAATATTGTAATAATTACAGATTTGTTTGCTACAGATGAACAATTACCTCTTTCTGAAAGAAAATGGCTTTTGACTCACATGATCAAATCTATAAATAGTATTTCAGGATCAATAATTGCTGCTGTTTTCTCTCATGTAGTAATAGATGGATTTAGAAAAGTTATTGGTAGTAATATACAAAAATCAAAAACAATAACACAACATCAAATAAAAAGGTGTAAAATAAATGGGAAGAACAATTCCATCTTTTAGAATAGCCGCATTAATGGAAGAAAAAAGATGGAAAATGTATAGACAATCTTTAGATAAAAATGAGCAAAAAATTTTCAAGCATATGTTTTCAATTGCATATCTTTTTAATTCTGCATCTTCATATGCTGCAAATCCAATAAGAATAAATCCAATTATATTTTCAATTGCTTTGTATCATCAAAAAAAGATATCATCATTAAAAAAGAAATTGAATGAAAATTTTTTTTTCAATCTCCATTATCATCTATTTCAGAAATGAAAGACGAAATATATTCTTCTCCTTCTTCTTCTCCTTACAATCTTTTTCCATATGATGATATTGTTACAAAAGAAATTGATTCATGGAAAAGTTATGCAGATTGCCTGA
>DATFBJ010000008.1:0-7741 GCA_035253885.1 Nitrososphaeraceae archaeon | reverse complement strand
ATTTTTTGTTATGAAATATAACTTAACTATTAGCTAATCTATCTCTTATGAAAGTTTATATTCTTCATTTTTGTAAATTATCTTTATATCCAATTATTTTTATTCTAATATCAGAATAAATTTTACATTCTAAATTTGTTAAAAGTTATTAGCAAATAAATTTTGAAGTATTAATTATTTTCTGTTAATAAAATTTTTCAAATCAAAATTATAATTCAATTATATTTATAGAGTCAAGGTTACAACTATAACTCTTAAATTAATGCTTTGTGTATTTTTATTTACTATGGGCTCGTAGCGCAGACTATGAGGGCGTATAATGGATAGCGCGGACGCCTCCTAAGCGTCAGGCCGAGGGTTCAAATCCCTCCGGGCCCGAATTACTTTTGTATCTTTATATCTCATTTATAAATAAAAGATGTATTGTCTATTCAACAAAATCAACTTCCTATATCCCATATGAACGATTTTATCTTGCTCTCAAGTCACGTGAGTCTAAATAACAATATCCAAAAAGGTTACAAAAGTCTCTAGATTCCTTAGAGATTGAAGGATCTACTATTGAAGAAAAATGTCTAAAGTATTCAAATTTAATAAAGGAAGGACAAATGAAGAAATTGAAGATTTAATATTCAAATGTATAATTTTCCAAAATAAAAGAATTGAGAGAAGAGATTTGGCCAAGTGCTTTCAAAAATTACATGAAAACCATAAACATATTTTTTTAGATGAAATATATAAATATATTATGGGATATAGACAACAATTAGTCTACCAGAACAAACAATATCGGATGATAGAATAACAGCGATTGATGAGATTCGAAAACTTTGGAATATCCCGATTGTCGAATCAAAACTATCATATTGGTGATGTTATCATCTGGAATCGAATCAATAAAAATGGTTACAGATTCCATCATTCTTATATTTTCTCCAATTATTTTTGCCTAATTTGGTAAATTATTAATAGTCAGTTTAAAATGAGCTATTTATGCAAATGCTGAAAGTAATACTCTTGAAAGTGATATAAATAAATTGAAAGAAGAGTTAAATTCACAAAAGAAGATAAATAGATAGTGAATAGAAAGAATATAGAATGTTCTATTTAGAATCTATTAGATTAGAAAAAGAAGAGGATAAAAAAAAGAAAGATATTATATTCATATATTTTTGATCTTCTTAAATAGTTTATTCTACAAAATATTCTGATAAGATATGTCTAACAAAAATCAAGATTTAGCAACAAATACAGCAGGAACAGGAGCCAGTACAAAAGAAGAGGAAGAAGAATATGAAGAAGAATTTGAAATAGCAATTACTACACAAAAAGGTTCATCTATTAAGGTGGAATCATCTTCTTACAACAAACTAGACGATTTATTAGACAAAGCATTTTACACATACAAACGATTGGCAAAAGAAGAATCTGGAGAAGTAGAAGACAAACAACAATATCAATAATATTAAATTCTTAACTTTCAATATTGAAAAAATATGAAAAACTATTTTGACAAAAATGTTGTAATATAAAAGAAGAAGAAGCATAAAAATAATATGATAGTAAATAAAATATTGGCAAGAATATAAATACAAATTTTTTTATAATAAAGAAATAATGAGTAATAATACAACAAATAAAGATACTTGTTATTATGCAACTTATGCCAAAATAAGAGGAAATCTAACAGAGAAAGAGTGTTCTAACCCTGCTACAAGACATATTGAAAGCAAGACTACATCGCAAGAATTTCCTGTATGTGAAGAACATTATCAAATAGTTTTAAAGGAATCAGAATCCTAATTTCTTTATTTATTTATTATAATCTCAATCATCATCCTAACATTCAATTTTTCAGTATAAGTTGAATCATCAGATAACTAAAATTCGATATAGTTTTATCACTTGAAATATTCTTTAGTCTTTTGTAATATTCTAAAAAATAATAAACTATAATTTTCCTTTATCTCGATATAATATCTTTTATAATTGCTTATAATTTAGGATTTAGTTAAGAAATTACCTATAATCTACTACCACAAATCAGTCAAGACCAAAAGAACAGTAAAAAAGAATTGGCAAGTTTTTTCTTCTTCTTTTTACGTTGGAAATAAAATCAAATTAATAATAATAAAAATCTACAACTACTCTAGAATGAACGGTTTTTTTATCTTACAAAAGTATTAATGAATATATACAGGGAAAAAAAATTATTTTCTGGCTCAAATCAATAGGATTTGGAGAAATAATCTATCAAGAAACAAGAAAAGCAACTAGAAATATAATCTCCAATTCTAATTTTTAATTAATGAATTAATTAATTATTAACTTTGTTGATAATCTTTCCATTTATTTTTTTGTTATTTTTATTATTATTGAAGCAATTTTAATTATTGATATTATTGTTCTAACAAAATAGTCTTTTCTCCCTTGTATATACCATTTATCTTTAAATTCAAAAAATTTAAATTCACTTATTATATCATTTGTTGTAAATTAACTTTATCAACTATATCATTATATCTATCTCTTACTACTACTGCAGATATATCTGCAGAATTTGCTATTTCTAGTTGAGTTTTATCATTCTCTTCTCTAGTTTTACATACTGCATATATTGTTGAGGCTGCAATTGATAATGGATTCTTTCCAACATGAATTTCTTCTTTCATTACTGCTTTCATTATCTTGATAGCTTTATGTTTGATTTTTTCGTCTAAATTTAGATTATTTGCAATTTTTACAATACATTTTATTGGATCTATTACTGGTATAGGTTTTAAGTCAAGCTCAAAGATAAGAAGTCTAGAATATTTTGAAATACTTTTAATTTTCACATCCGTGATATCAGAAATCTCTTTCAATGTTTTAGGAGTTTCAAGTTCTTTACATGCTAAATATATTGCAGCAGATAAGATTCCTTCTGTTGTTCTTCCTTGTACTAATCCTGATGACGAGGCTTTCCTATATAAATAAAACGATTTTTCTACTATAACATTAGATAATCCAAGTTTATGCTTTATATTATTTAATTTATTAAAGGCATATTTTAAGTTTCTATTCTTTGGATTGATATACCTAGTTCTTTGTTCCCAAATTCTTAATTTATCTATTTTATTTTGCATATCATTGCTAATTCTTTTGCCAACAGCATCTACATTTGATTTACCAATAATTGTCGAAGATTCAATATTGAATAAGATGTTATTATTACTATTATTTTTATTATATTGTAAATTTGTATTTGTTGTTGTTATAGTATTGACATGACTAATAGCAGTCATCTCTTCATGCACTCGTGAATGTAAAGGTAATTTCTTTTCTTCTTCAGATAAAACTATACCACAGATATTACAAATAATTTCGCCTGATTCAGGATCTGAAACTGTTTTAAAATCATTATTGCAAATTGAGCATAATGGAATATTATTATTATCTATTGTAATATTATTATGACTATTCACAATATTATTAATAGTATAAATATAATATATTTAATACGTTTTGAAATATAGAAAATGATAATAATCAATAAATAATTTGTTTCTTAACAAAAATATACATCACTTTCATTAAATAAGATAAAGATAAGGAACCCAATAAATGTAAAAACTTACTACAAAAGTGGAGAAAATACAATGAACTATATCCTAAATAAATATATAAACTAGAAAATATAAGTAGATATCTTTATTACTCTTTCTCTAATCTTTTCTTTAGGCAGCAAAGAGATTACAACTTGGCTACACACCTAATCTCGATCATAAGCTCAGGAAATGCAAGACGTTGAATTTGCACAATAGTACTTGCCACAATAGGAGTGCCAGAAAAGATCTCCTCTCTACATTTCTTCGCTGCTGCGAAGGCTGTATCCATATCCGTAACAAAAAGGATTTCCTCTACTACATTGTCCATGGTTGCGCCATACTGTGCCAACACATTCTGGATATTAGTATAGGCCTGCCGCATTTGAGCCTCCATATCTCTATGTCCAACAATTTTGCCCTTGTCGTCATGACTTACTTGTCCGGATATATAGATAGTATTCCCCACCTTCACTGCTTGGGAGTAACCATACTCTTTCTCCCAAGGCATATCTAGGCTCTTTGTCTCCTTCTTTATTGCCATTATATGTCTTCTTCATATTAATAATATTTATTTATTCATTCATTATTATTCCTTAACTATGGAAGTAGTCTTAAATAGTTTATTTAATTCAGAGGTAATTGTTAGTTGATTGTTTATATAATAATATCAGTCATTACAAATTACAATTTTTAAATTTTGTAGTAAATGATTCTTCTAATCGTTTACAGAATAAGACCTAAAAGTATTTATAATATTATTTTTTACCTTCATATCTACTAATTCATTTATAAATTACAAATATTATTTTGTACAAATTTTATTGCTTATTAATTATACAAAAGAGATTATTTCTATTAGTTATTATAGATCAATTATAGAGAAATATATCTAATTTTAATGATTTATTAATACGCATCCAATAAAAGGTACATTATTTATAGAATCGTATTTAGTAATTATAAATTTAGATGAACTAAGAATATCAAAGACAATGTATCTTATTCTCTTTATATATATAGGGGGATAACAATCTTCAAGTTATAGATACAAATTAAGAAGTACGAAAAGAATAAAGATCCATCAAAATATTCATGGTATGATATAGGACTATTAAAGAAAATTTTTTAAAAGTTATTAACCATAATTTTTTATAATAATTTACTTTGATACAACAAAAGCAATTATTAGAATCTTTGTATAATTCAAAAATAGCCAGGCTAGCAACGGTCGATCCTGAGAATAATCAACCTTATGTTGTTCCAGTAGTGTTTGCTTTTAATGGTAATAATATTTTCATTCCATTAGATGATAAACCTAAAAGAGTAAATTCAAATCAATTGAAAAGAGTTAAAAATATAGAAAGAAATTCTAATATTTCCTTTTTAATTGATACATATGATGATAAAGATTGGAATAATCTTTCTTATTTAATGATCCAAGGTAAAGCAAGAATAGTAAATATGGTAAATGATATCGATACTATAAAAATAGCTCATAGCTTATTATCTAAAAAATATTTGCAATATAATAAAACGGTGGTAGGAGTTGGAGATAGTTGCATTGTAGTTGATATTCAAAAAGTTATAAGCTGGAAATATTCCATTTAAAAAAATTAGATTTTAGTATTGACTAATTTAGTATTGACTATATAATCTGTCTTTATAGTATAAAAATTAATAATAAATATGAAAGTAGGATTAGTTGTTCCTCAATTTGGTATAAATTCAACAAAAGAAAATCTAATTAATTTTGTTCAAATTGCAGAAAGTGAAGGTTTTGAATCACTTTGGGTATATGATCGAATGTTATATGCTATCAATCCTCAACAACCATATCCTGGAACTCCAAATAAAAGAGAATGGCCTGAATATTTTAAGAACAATTTAAATCCATTAACTACATTAGCATTTATAGCAGCTAATACTTCAAAGACAAATTTAGGAACTTGTATTATTGACATATTATTCCATAATCCTATAACGCTTGCTAAAGAATTTACTACAATCGACATTTTATCTGGAGGTAGAGTAATTTGCGGTTTTGGTATTGGATGGTCCAAGGATGAGTACCTTGCAGCAAATATTCCTTATAAGAAAAGAGGAGAAAGAGCAAATGAAATTCTTCGAGCTATGAAAAAGGTATGGAAAGATGATATTGTAGAATTTAATGGAGACTTTTACAAAATTCCAAAATCAATAATTAATCCAAAACCAATTCAAAAACCTCATCCTAAAATTTTGCTAGGTGGTTTTTCCCAACAGACGTTTGAGCGTATGGTCAAATATGGAGATGGTTATATAGGAGCTTTGGCAGGATCTTTTGAATACTTTCACAACTTAATTAAAATGTTTAATGACTCTATTGATAAAGGTTCAAGAACTAGAAAGGATTTTGATCTAACTATTCTAACATATCCATATCTTATGAAAAGTACTTCTGAAAAAAGTAATCGATCTCCTATGACGGGAGGAACAATAGATGAAATTGGTTCTGATTTATCTAAACTCAAAAGCTCAGGAGTAGACAGAGTAATTCTTGCTGTGAATGCAGAAAAGGATTATAATGTAAATCAAACGATTGAATTTGTTAAAGAACTAAGAAAATTCTGTCAATAATTATCAAACAAACAAATTTTTATCAAAGATGTAAAGGATATTATATATATATTTAAGTTGGCAACTATTATAGAAAAAAACTTCTTTAGTTTTATCATCCATAACTGCTTTTAATGATCTTAAAATATCATATTTATCTATAAGCTTTACCATTAGTAATTATTATACTATTGTTTAACATGTTCTCCCTCGAATCAAGTTTCAAATTTACATCATTTATAATTTCAATATCAAAGGTTGTAATCTTTACCTTTCCGTTTTTATATTAAATTATCTATTTTATTCTTATCCAATAATCCATTAATATATCCTGTCTCAAGCATTAGAAGTGAATATAAAATATTAGCTACATGTGTCTGTACTATAGATTCCAATACTATATTGTTTTCGTCTATACTTTTTGTCTCAGTAATATATTCTACAACTGTTCCAATATTGTTAGAAATTTTAAATTTGAATGTTTCAATAATTTCAATCTGTTTTTCTTGAGTAATTGTATTAAAACTAATTACTTTATTTATTTTATCAGTTATAACTTTTCTTTCTATACCTATAAAGAATTCAGGAAAGAGGTTTTCTAATCGTGTATCCTTTAAGGAGTGGTAAATTATATTAGCAGGAATTCGTAACGTAAGAGTTTTCGAAAGTATAGACATATTTCTATCGTATTTCTCCTATTATTATAAGCACAATATTAATTTAAATTTAATGTACAATATTTAGTCTAGGTAAAACATCGTATTATTATTTGCAGAGTTACTTGGTATTGGTTGAATAACATCCCAATGCTCAGCAATTTTTTCATTATTGCTTATCCGATAAATATCGATTATTGCATTATCTGTACTTTCAAGAGATCTCTTTGACGAAAAGCTATGAACTATAACATAATCACCATCAACATATATTCTCTTTATATCTATATTGAAAGCAGGGTTTTGAAAGATTTTTGTAAAGATGTTGATAAATGCATCTCTTCCTGTTGGAACATTGGGATTGTGTTGAATATAATTTTCTTCAAGGTAGTGGACTGCAGCAGATGCATTTTTAGCAATAAAGACATTATTATAAAATTCTCTGATTATCTTTTCATTTCTCATTTCCTTTTTTGAGTGTTGTTCTATATTCTCATTGGTCAGACTTGTATTATTTTGTGTTCCATTCTTAGATATATTGCTTTTTATATCTTGTCCATATATAATAACAATATTATAGAGTAATAAAATTGTAGCAAACATTGATACAATTAACAATAAGCATATAATTTTTGAATTTCGTAAATTCATTGTTTTTATAATTATTAGATTATATTTAAAAATAACATCTTCTAAAATAACTTTATATAAATAATAAGAGCAATATCTATTAGTGAAATATCACTGGGATGCTTTAACGTATGATCGTATCTCAGATGCACAAGAATCATGGGGACATGAGATAATAGAATATAGAAAATGGAAAGGAAAAGAAATAGTTCTTGATGCTGGTTGTGGTGCTGGAAGATTAACCAAGATATTATCAATTAAAGTTCCACAAGG
>DATFBJ010000007.1:0-4273 GCA_035253885.1 Nitrososphaeraceae archaeon | reverse complement strand
CCCATTAAACTATCAATATAATCAATATTAGCTCCTTTTAGATATCGTTGACTATAATTATCTACTAAAATTTTGATTCCATTTTGTTCTATAACGAGATCATCTTCTTCAGAATTTTCTTCAAAGCCCATACCGTAAGATAAGCCAGAACAGCCTCCACCAGTGACATAAACACGTAAAAATAAACTATCTTTTCCTTCTTGTTTCATAAATTCACTAACTTTTTCTGCAGCTTTTGGAGTAACAGTTACTATTTGTGATTGTTGAGTACTTTCCATAACTTAATTATGTTTTAAAAAGAATATAAGTTTTCCCTGCCTTAAGAAGAGGCAGTTGGAATTCTGCTTTGTAGCTCAGACCATTTTGCGAGTACTCCAGCTGCTGTAACCCATGATATTACTGAATGATATACTGGTACATTATTCTCTTCTATTCTCTTTGAGATATCAAGAGTAAATGGTCCTCCTAAAGCACCCAATAAAATTGGTTTTTTCTTTTGTTTTTGAAAATCTGCTAATATATTCACAATATTTTCTTCAAGAGGATCATCTTGAAAAACAAACCATGGCATTATAATATCAATATTAGGATCATCCATAAATGTTTGAATAGCGAATCTATAATCATCAGCATTGGCAGAACCTGTAACATCAAGAGGGTTACCTATAACATAGGTTGCAGGATAATGTTCATTAAGTTTCCTTTTAGTATCTTCACTTAAATCAGCAATTTTTAATCCTAATCTCTCAAAATGATCTATTGCAGCAATTATTGGTCCTGCACCATTGGTAACTAATGCCACTTTATTTCCTTTAGGCATAGGTTGCCAAGTTAACGCCTTTAAGGATCCTGTTAATTCCTCATAACTATCTACAGATATAATACCTGCTTGATCAAATGCACCTTTGACAACAGAAAATGATCCCCCTAAAGAACCAGTATGAGATGCTGCTTGTTTAGCTCCTCTTTGTGTTCGTCCATTTTTAAAAACTACAATAGGTTTCTTTTTTTCTCTTATAACTTTCTTGGCAGCATTCATAAATTTTCTACCATCTCCAAGACCTTCAACATATAGACCAATTACATTTGTTTTTGGATCTTCTGACAAATACCAAATCATATCAGCTTCATCAACATCAGAGCGATTACCATAAGAAATCATTTTGCTCATTCCGAAAGAGTCTGAAGTTTCCATAAAAGCAATTCCAATAGTTCCACTTTGAGATAGAAAAGCTACATCTCCTTTCTTGGGTCTAAGCATTCTCTCATGTCCTTGAAAAGCACAATCTAATCGATTTTCACCATTAAACATGCCTATACAATTTGGTCCAATTATTCTTACTTTCAATTGAGAAGATAATTCTTTCACTTTTTGTTCTATTTCAGCTCTTTCTCCACCTAATTCTTTTCCCCCACCTGAAATAATTACCATATTATGTATTCCTTTTTCTCCACATGTTTCCAATATAGGAGGAACGAATTTTAAATCAACTGTGACTATTACTACATCTATCTTTTCATTAATATCTTCTAAATTTTTATATGCTTTTAACCCTAGAATTT
The DNA here is from genome assembly GCA_035253885.1 of Nitrososphaeraceae archaeon. Lineage (GTDB taxonomy): Archaea > Thermoproteota > Nitrososphaeria > Nitrososphaerales > Nitrososphaeraceae > TH1177. Next base: position 2,710 of record DATFBJ010000007.1, on the reverse strand, counting down.
CATCATAACCCTTTGCATTTACTGGATATATTTTACCTTTATAATCATATTTAGATAGACTTTTTAAAACAGAATTGCCTATTTTACCTTCTTCAGGAGAGGCCCCTATTAATGCTATAGAATTTGCATTAAAGAATACATCCATATAACTAGAATCAGGAGTTGAGTTAGAGACTACATCTTTATCAGGATTAGATTTAAGAAGAATTTTTGCATCAACAACATAGTAGTCGTTTGGATAAACTATAATTGGATTAAAATCTACGCTATCGATATATTTGGCCATATCAAAGCCTAGATTACCTATTTTAATAATTGCATCAGACAGCATTTCTAAATTTATTGCTTGAGCTCCTCTAAACCCTTTTAGGATCTCTTTAGCTCTTAAATCATTTATCATTTCTAATGCATCTTCTTTAGTTATTGGAAGAACTCTAAAGGATACATCTTTAAATAATTCTGTATAAATTCCTCCCAAACCAAGCATTATTACTGGACCAAATTGAGGGTCATTTTGTAAGCCAACTATTAATTCAATCCCTTTAGGAACCATCTTTTCTAAAAGGACTCCCTTTACTTGATAATCTTTTGACAAACGGTTATACATATCTAAGAAGGTTTCTTTAACTTCATTTTCATTTTGTAATCCAACTTTAACCCCTTGAACATCTGTCTTGTGTAGTATTTGATCTGATACTATTTTTGCAACAAGCGGAAAGCCAATTTCCTTTGCTTTAGATATAGCTTCAGAATCAGTAGTTACGATGGAATACTCTGGAACTCTAATCCCATATACAGATAATATAGATTTTGCATCCTCTTCTGTTATTACCTTACTTCCTTTTTGATTAACATCATTTAATATTTTCTCTACTTTTTCACTATCCATCATATAATATTGAGAAAAATTTAGTATAGTTTCTAATTAACTTTACTTTATATTCACCATAATTGATTTGTCTTTCTGATTAAAGAGTATCATTTAATTTATTTATGGATCCAATTAGCATTGAACGTCTTGACTCTTCAGTTATCAATTCTCTAGTATTTTCAATTAAGATTTTAGATAAATCTAGTTTCTTTCTAATACCATTTATTATATTATCGTATATAGAAAATGGATAAATAGCACTGTAAATTTCTTGCATGACTATAAAAAGAGATTCTGCTTTATCATATTTTCCATATCTAACCATATCATAAACCATTCTCTTTATTTCACCAATGCAATCTAAAATACCAAATAGATATGCTTGACTAGAAACACCAATATCATCTATTCCAAGTAAAGATTCATTTTTTACTATATTCATTAACAGATTAGCTTCTACTAGCTCTTGTTCTGACATGGATAGATATCGTAAAAGATCATCTTGAGCTACTTTTTTGAGAGATAAATATAGATTTTTTGCTTTATCTAATTTGAATTGACTTTCTTGTGTATTGCCCTGATGAAGTGATATAATAGATTGACTACACAAAATAACAATATCACGAGATTCTTTTATTAAATGCTCTCTTCTACTTTCTATTGATTGTAATTCATCATGAATAGATTTAAGTGAACTCTTAACTTTTTCAGAAGCCATATAATTAGTGAATGGTGTTCATAATATAGATTTTGGTATGTTGAATATTTAGGTGTTGTATTTGGATATGAAAAAAGTGAGTATCATAGATTTGCCAAGTTTTACTTTAACACCTACAAAGATGAATTGCTGATGTTTGATATAGATATTTTATGATAGGAGAAAATAAAATAAAAGATTGTTTATTTTTTAGTGATAAAACTATGTCAATTTATAAAACAATAGGATACCCTATTCACTATAGAAAACTTTAAGATGTTATTTTATAACAATAGTCGAAATAATGAGTATATGTAAAAAAAGAGAATTATTGATTGTGTATTCATGATGTAATTTAGAAAAGGATTTCAGCTATTGATGAAATTATCATACTATGAATATTTTTATAGAGATTTACACATGAATTTAATAATCATTAATTTTAGTAAAATATTATCAAGAAAGGAAATTCTATTGTAAAGTAACATTATTAAAAAAATTGAGAGGAAAGAAGATAGTTTTTTTTAAATAATACTTTTATAGATTTGTTTAACCTTTATTTAACTTTAAAAAAGGAGATTTTTAGTATGATCAATAACAATTAATTTCAATAAATAGCAATTGATATCAATTAATAGCAGAAAATAGCACAGGTTGAATCTATAAAAAAAGAAGAATACCACTTATGTAGCAGGATCTTTTAAATACCGATTTTTTAAAGATGAATATGAAAAAGGAAACATTATTAACTAATCAAGAGAAATGGATTCTAGTAAAAAACCTATTAATAGAAGGAAAAACTTTTAAAGAAATCCAAAAAGTTGCACATGTTTCTCCTAACTTTATAACAAAAGTTAAAAGAGCAGAATTTGGAGAAAATTGTGTAGACTCTGACAATAAAAATTTAAAGAAAAATAAATTATCCAAAAGAACTCAAGCCATTAATTTGTTTTATAAAGGCAAAACACCTTATGAGATTCTTCAAGAATTAGACATCAGTATAGTTGAAGTAAAAAAAGCACAAATAGATTATCTTGAATTATTAAATTTAGATAATCTTTCAGAAATTGTTCAAAATAATAAAAATAGTAATTTGCTAAATGAGTTTTATAATTTATTCAAAATATTTAAAGAACTTAGGA
>DATFBJ010000006.1:0-3958 GCA_035253885.1 Nitrososphaeraceae archaeon | reverse complement strand
CTTTTTTTATCTACTTTATTTTAATATATTAATATTAATTCTCAATTATACTAGTTTGAACTGTAATTTAACGAATTCTAATGTCTTATAACTTTGAAAATCTAAAAAATGCATTGAATCAGCTAAATAGATTTAGATCTTATTCACTATCAAAGCATCATGAACGTTATCTTTTTCCTTATTTATGTGGAAGCTATTTTTCCTATCGTAAAGTAGATATTTTAAGAATAAAAACAATAGCAGAAATTATTAGTAGTAAAACAAGACAACAAATAAAGTATTTAGAAGTAGGATGTGGAAATGGAGATTTTCTTGAAAGGATAAGAGAATATATTCCAAATGCAAAAGGAATGGAAAATAACATGGATTTATTTTATTTATTTTATTCTATTGGTAAAACAAAACCTGAATATATAGAAATAGCTGATGCTAGATATGGAATAGATGACTTTTATGATATTATATTTGTAGGATGGATGGATCCGGGACAGGATTTTAGAAAAAATATAGCAGATAAAACGGATATAATAATAACAACCCTTGATTCTGGTTTAAGTTTAGCAGCAGAATATGAAGGATATGGTTTCAAAAAAATAGTAAAATGGATTACACCATCATGGGAAGATGTAAATATTGAAATTAATAACCATTTCTATTCAAATCTCGATTCTAAAAGTTTACATTTTTTATCTACTTTAAGAGGAGCACATAATTTCTGGTATATATATTCTAAAGACAACATAAAAAGTCATCTTATAATAGATAGATTAAAAAAGCAAATAGTATTAGAAGAAACCAATATAGACAAGATCATACCATATGACTTTGAAAAGGTTCTTGATGAATGCGGTTTTTCATTTCATCAATGTATTGAGAATCACAATATAAATTCTAAAATCAAATTATGGAAAATGGACATTTGCTAGTTAAATTCGTAGTAAAATTTTTATAAATTGTCTATATATTATAAATCTATTACTCTAGCGATATAACTATAATCATAATGATACCAATCAATCAAGTTCATTCACTAAACAGAAAACAAGAAATACAATTCATAATATGATAAAAAATTTTTTTCTTTATTAGAAAGTTTTATCATTTTATATATATACTTAAGCTCAAGGACTAATAGTTTGTTTCTGCAATATAGAGAATAACTCTAAATTTCTATTTCTCAAAGTTTCTAGTTTCATTGGTGGTATTCTTTTTTGACTGGCAGTGTTTAAAGCAGACTTTACTAGATATCTTGAATTAAAATCAAGATTCCTTATTGAATCACACTTCTTTAACCATTCCATCAAAATATCAAATGATTCTTGATAGGATAACTTTTTGACATTTACAAGATATGGAGCAAGAATAAGACTTACACTATTCTTTCGGAAATCTGCTACAGGTTTTTTTAGAAGCTTTTCTATCCAAAATATAGTGTTATTCTTATAGTTATTATTGTCGTTGTTGTTTTGTCCATATTTATAAGTAAATTGTTTTGCTTTTTTGCTATCTTTATCCTTGTTGATTTGTATCTTTAGAGTTATAAGGTATCTTCTAAAATCCCTCAAAAGATATTTTATTGATGGTCTTTTCTTAGACCATTCTTGTATGATTTTTACCTTTGAGTTTTCAAAGCTTTCACCTCTATCAAGACACTTTGAGTTGAAAGAATTTGGAATACGTAAAAGACAGGATCGAAATGAAGGATTATTTGATTTATCTGCTTTACCATTCGAAAGATAATCTTTGGCAAATCTCAAAAATCTTTCTGATGGATTATTAAATTCTTGAAATTCTTGTATACGTTCTAATTCAGTAGGACAATACACTGGTAAAATAATATGATAGCCATTTCCACTCCACAAAACTGATGGATGTGCATTCTCATCTTCTAATTTCTCCTTTATATTTTTTAGTGTTTTATCTAATGCTAATTTCAATGATTTTTTGCTATTATTGTTATTAGAAGAAAAAGAATTGAAATCTGCTAAATCCAAATCAATGAATAAAAGGTTTGGTGGCCATGTAGCACCTTCTTTTAGGGAAGGAAATGCATTGATTCTGCAATCTATAAAATCAGAATCTATGAAATGTTCTAACATTCTTTCTTTTGAGTAAACTTTTCTCTGATATCCTAATTTTTTAGTCATTATAGTTCTTGGAAATATTGTTGGCTCTTCTAAATGATACAAGATAAAGTCTAAGCCTATCTCTATTTCCTTATGATTCTTATTTGTATCAATATCGTTTCCAAGTGAAGCCAACGTTACTAATTTTTTGTTGTATTGTCATTATTATATCTCATCCCCTCCTCTCCTCAGTATTCTCGTTTATCCCGACTTTGCAAGCTCTTTCTGTTCTTCTTGCTATATTTCTTCTCTAGATTCTTCTATTGTTTTTTTGCATAATCTCTTTTCTTCTTCTCTTATCTGCAAATTGCTGTCTTTGCTGTTCTTACTGCTTAAATTGTGATTTTGTGCTTATTTTCACAATTTTCATTGGAAGGTACTCATAACATTCTCAATACAATTAAGATAAAAGAAGACTTAAAGTAACCATACCTAATAAGTATCATAGATTAATAATGGAAATTAAAATTTTAGGAGCTGCTAAGGAAGTTGGTCGTTCTGCGTTCTTAGTCAGTGATGAAAACTCTAACGTTTTAATGGATTATGGAGTTCTTCTAAAAAAAGAACCTCAATTTCCTCTTCATGTTAAGCCAAAGGATTTACATGCCATAGTATTATCTCATGCACATTTAGATCATTCTGGATTTATTCCATCTCTATTTTTATCATCATCTAAATTTCCTATTCTTTCAACTAATCCAACTATGGAATTATCTCAACTACTAATTGAAGATATGATAAAAATCTCTGGATTTTACCTTCCATTTGAAAGTATTGATTTAGAGAAAATGGTAAAGTCTCATAAAAATTTAGAGTATCGACAACCCTATAAAATAAATGAAATGAATATAACAATCTATGAATCAGGTCATGTTTTAGGTGGATCAACTATTGTTATTGAAAATAACGGAAAAAGAGTATTTTATACTGGTGATATAAATACAAGAGGATCTAAGATCTTGAGACCGGCTGATTTAGACATTGATGAAATAAATTTAATGATAATTGAAAGTACATATTCACAAACTAATCAAATACCTACCACAAGCAGAAAAAGAGTTATTAGAATTTGCTTATAAAATAATTGATAATGGTGGAATATTATTTATTCCTGCTTTTTCAGTAGAAAGGGCTCAAGAGATAGCGTGTGTGTTGAAAGCTAATAAATTTCCTCATAAAATCGTTATGGATGGAATGGCACTAAAAGTAAATGAAATTATGTTAAAATATCCTGAATATATAAGAGATCCAAAAGTTTTCCAAAAATATATTGAAGAAGTAGAATGGATAAAAGATTGGAAAAGAAGAAAACGAATGATAAAAGAGCCATGTGTTATTATTTCTCCTGCAGGAATGCTAGTAGGAGGATCTGCCATTTTTTATATGCAGAATATCATGATGTCAGAAAAGAATGGTATTGCTCTTGTTTCTTATCAAGGAGAAAATACACCAGGCAGAATGTTACTTGATAAAGGTACTTTTAAATTAAATGGAAGAATAAAAAAATGTTTGGCAGAAGTAAAACAATTTGAATTTTCAGGTCACAACAGCAGAGATGAACTATTTGAAATACTCGATAATATAAAAGGAAATCCTAAAGTACTTACAGTCCATGGAGATGGGCATTCCTGTACAAGATTTGCAGAGGAAATAACTGAAAAATATGGTTTTGATGCCACTGCACCAGATTCGGGGGATGTATTTAAAATCTAATAGAATAATACAATAATAGTAAATTTAAAATTAATAGAATCTAATAAATTTTAACATTGATATTGCATAAAAAAGTATAAATACAATATCTTTATAAAGCAAATCTGTTGTATTGAAAT
>DATFBJ010000005.1:0-2636 GCA_035253885.1 Nitrososphaeraceae archaeon | reverse complement strand
AATTCATTTATGTTTGTGTAAGTAATTTCCATAATTATTATAAGTCTAAAGATAATATTAAATATGAATATCATTATAAAGCTAAAATAATTTTAAAAATCTAATCATTGTCTACATTAAATTTTTACAGACTTTAGTTTCTAATAATAAAATCTAAATACTAGCAAGATGTATTTCTACAGTAGACTCTTATTTTTGCACCACTATCGGTATTACTCCCGACGGACAAGTTTTGACATAATAATTTATAATAAAAATTCCTTCTGCATGATCTGTTGTATCAATTACCAAAGTAGTTTGATCAAACTCACCTGGTAAATCAATAGAAGTTACATTATTTGAAGTTAGTCCATATTTTAATATCTGTCTATCTGTGTCATAAACTGGATTAGTCTAAACTTAAAGATTTGATGTTGTTTGATTTTCAATTAAATTCAACTATTTCAATCCAGTTTGGTTCTTTACCAGATTCATAGCGATCCAAGAGTTTTAATTCTCCAGTTTCTGAATTGATCGCATGTATAGATACATGATCTGATTTCTGTCCTGCAACAATTACAAAATTACCATTAGGATCAATGTTGAATCCACGAGGAGTCTTTTCAGTATCATAACTTCCAATATAATCAAGGTTACCTGTGTTATCGTCAACAGAAAATGCGGTAATTGTGTTGGTAGCTCTTTCACTTACGTATAGCCATTTACCATCAGGCGTTATGTGAATATCTGCAACTTTAACAGTATTATCTTCTACCTTTGCAATATCTTCCATATAATTTCTACCTATAGAAGTTGCTGATTCAAGGTTCATGTTAGAAGGAGGAAATACTGAAATTCTTTGAATTTCCGTTAAACTTCCTGTCTTGTTATTCATCTCATAAGAATAAACCATACCATCCAGTTCATTTGATACATAAACAAACTTGTTATTTGGTGAAAAAACAAAATGCCGTGGTCCAGAACCATCTTTAGTATATACAGCACCAGGATCATTTGGTGTAAGATCTCCAGTGGATTCATTAAACAAAAATTGTTTTATCTGATCATTTCCTAAATGAGGGACATACACAAATCGGTTAGATCGGTCAACTAAAATTGAATGGGGATTTGGTCCCGTGGGAATTACTTGAATAGGTTCTGCTTGGACTATACCATTGAGTTCTATTGGATTTACTGCAATTTTTGCACCAGTATAGGATGCTGATAAAAGAAAACGTCCAGTTTTATCTACTGAAATATATACCATGTTATCTGGTAACGATTCTTTAGAAAGATGAGTTAGCTTACCAGTCTCAGAATCAATCGAATAAGAAATTACTGAAAAAGGTTCTGAACGAACAGAGGCATAAAGGAACCGATGATCTGGACTTAACGCCATATGCATTACATTTGGACCAGTAGGTACCTTTTCTACCAATTTCAATTCACCTGTTTCAGGGTTTAACTTCATGACTGCAATATTTCCATCACCACCATTAGAAATATAGACAAAGATTCTATCTGAATTAGCATACACAAACATAGAATCTGAATTGAGGTGATTTATTACCATAAAGAAAATTGGAATCATTAGCGTCGCCACAAAAATTTGAAGCATGAAACCATGAAGTGTTTTTTGTTATTATTAATTTATCTATATGTTATTATAAGTAGTATTATATCTTGATTTAACTTTTTTTGAAACATTTGAAACAAAGATATCAAAAATGAACTAGGTATACAGACTAACAAAATTCACTTATTATTTGTATTAGAATTATTTATTATGTTTAAAATATATTTAATATTGTTAGAGCAGTAGACATTCTCTCATCCGCTAAAATTGATCAGCATAAATTAGATTTATCTTTAAAAGATTTGTTAGTAATATGTTCTATTAATTTAAAATTATTTTTGAATTGGCATCTATTACGTCAGTTTTACTTGCTTTAAATTCACTTGTTAATTTTACTTTAAATCATTTAATACCGTATTATCAATTTTTCAATACTTTGGAGATTCTTAACTTATTCTTTTAAAATTTTTCTATTCTTTTATTAAAAAACAATAAGAATAGAACAAAACTTATTGACTTATTTCAAGGCAAAATACTATAGAGTATTAAGACACTATTACGACCTTGAGTAGATAAGGTTCAATAGAATGAGAATTATTAGATGAATTTTATACTATTATACGAAGGGGTTGACAAAAGTTATATCTGTAAAGAGCGCCCGGGCCGGGATTCGAACCCGGGTCGGAGGAGTGACAGTCCCCCATACTGAACCGGAATATACGATGCGGAATTAATATTCTTATGGAGCATCTCTATACTACCCGGGCGCATTAAAGATGATTTATAAAAGCAGTTAAAATATCTTTCTTTTAAGTATTTAATTGAAAAGATAGAAAAGACTATAGTAATAAAAGGAAAAGTGAAATAGCTGAATAGCATACAAACCATATAATAATATTTCCAAGACTATTACCTTTAATATCGCCATTATTATTAAATTTAATATTTATAATAAAAGAAATTAAGATAGATCTATAACATTAGATTATTTAAAATTAATATTTGAAAATTCATTATTAAAATTTTAAATTAAATAAAAATATTATTAAATTATCAAGTTTAATATATAGAATAAAAAAAT
>DATFBJ010000004.1:0-7414 GCA_035253885.1 Nitrososphaeraceae archaeon | reverse complement strand
AAAGATAATTTACAAAAATGAAGAATATAAACTTTCATAAGAGATAGATTAGCTAATAGTTAAGTTATATTTCATAACAAAAAATAGTAACTAATGAAAATTTAAATATAATGTTAATATAAAGACACTTTTATATTGAATTAATAAAGAGTATATTTAATTAATATAGATATATCAGTGATAAAAGGTAATAACTGTAAATATAGTAAAGTTATTTAGCAATTATCATTTAAATAAATTTTGGTATCCTCTAATAATTTAGAAATTCAAGATGATCAAAAAATTAAACACCAAACAAAAATTAATTGAAGAATAAATAAAATTGGATAAAGCCTTCTATAAAAATTTTTTAATATATATAGTGACAAAAGCCAATCATTGATTTTCTAATAGAATAATTAATTTAATTTAAATACAAAAATTAAAAGCATAATCTTGATCAAAGAGAATAATCTTTTAACATGAACAAATCAAATAAAAAAGAATATTTTAAACAAAAAATACAATTAAATCATTATTTATATTGAAGAAATAATCTTGTAAAAATGCAAAGCGATATTATTAAATATTTTATTTTTTTGTAGAAAAGTTTTCTAATAAGATGATGATTGTAAGAATATGTCTAGTCCTAATGATATATTTAAAAGATTATTTAAAGAAACTAAACCACACGATAAACTATATCCAAAAAAAGATAAGCAAATCCAAGACTTTGATTTAGAAGAAATCTTAAACACTAATATCTACAATGTGATGCTTAATAGACGCTCACAAAGAAAATTTGAAGCAAAAGAAATAGAAGACTGGAAATTAGAAATAATTTTTGCTGCTGCCGATACTGCACCTACAGCAGGAGGATTTCAAGGATTTGAAATATTTCATATTAAAAATTATGATATAAAGTTAAAATTAGTTAGTGCAGCAAATAATCAGCCATATGTAAATGCTCCTCTAGTATTGGTATTTTGTATGAATCCTATGAGAGTTAAAATGAATTTTGAATCAGATATCTTAAAGAAATTTTCGATTCAAGATGCAACACTAGCTGCGGCATATGCACAATTAGCCGCTCATTCTCTTGGTCTTAGTTCCATTTGGATTGGAATGATTGATGAGAGAAAAGTCATGGACGCAATAAATACCGATCTTATTCCTTCATCTATTCTATGTATTGGCTATCCAAAAAAGCTTTTACAACCTAAACCAAAAAGAGCATTATCAGAATTGATTCATATCGTATAACCATCTTCATCAAGTTTATTAAAAAATAATTTTTATTGTAATGGACATTTTGCTAGATATATTAAAATAAAATTTTTATTGAAATTATAGGATATATTGAATTCTTATTATTTATTCGGGGCATAACCATTCTATGACTCTTTCAATATTATTACTCTTTAAATTGATACGAATAGGTCCAAGAGGAGATTCAGATTCATCTTCAACCAATACCATGACTTCTTTAGTTGCTGCTTGTTTGTTAATATAAAACCAAGTAGAACATTCATATAAATTAGAGAGTAATAATCTACGTAATACCGATGTGATGTATCTATCCCGCGCTTGATTATATATTACATTTAGAACTTCCAAATTCTTAGATTTACCAATAATGCGATCTCCATACCTAAATTCTAACTTTATTCCCTCAAAAAGAGAATTAATACTCTTAATTATTATATCATAAGATTCTGTAGGATTAACTTTACAAGATATCTCTATTTCTATTTGTAGATTCGGAAATTTTATTTTTCTAATATTTTTTTGTAATGATTTAACCACTTAATGAATATATCCATTTTTTTGCTATAGATTTAGCCTTCTCCTTTAATTGCTCTATAGTTATTTCATTATTAGGTATGATTTCATCCGCAAATGCTATTGCTTCACTTACTCCGACAGATAATTCTCTTTTATCTCTGATTAAACAATCTTCAAGATTAGAAGGAGCATCCATTCTAGATCGTGTTTTTAAGTGTCTAAATCTAGTTAAGACGGATCCATGAATTGCTAGAATTTTTACTATTCCTATTGTTCTTAGTAATTCTATTTCCTGAATACTTCTTATACCGTCGATTATAAATTTATCAAATGACGAATCAAAATATTTTTCATTTATTTGTTTAATTACAAGTTGAGCTATTGCACCGGGACCATATTTCTTTCTTAGCTCTAACATTAGATTTCCTAAATTTTTATCATTTAATTTCAAGTTTTTTCTGTTAGCTTCCATTCGAATACAATCACCCATGTTTATTAAAATAAAGCCTTCATCTCTTATTGCTTCTGCTACTGTCGATTTTCCTGCTCCAGGCATGCCAGTTAAACAAATTATAAATTTTTCTTTAATATACTCTTCACCATAATTGTTGTAAAATAAATTGCAAGTATTTTATCAACTTTTTCCTCAGAGAAATATAAAGTCAAAGTAAAAAAATATAATCATTATAAAGTAAATATTTTATATGCTTTTCAGAATTCCCATTTAATAATTATGAATTATCAAATTTTTGATTTAGAAAAGGTAATATCAGAAGTGCCTAATTCAGGATATTTTTATAATTTCTTGAATATAAAAACTATGGAAGTGGGTATAATAAATTTAAAGGAAGGTCAAAAAGATACACAACAACCTCACTCATTTGATGAAATTTACTATATAATAAGTGGAAAAGGAACAATAGAGGTAGATGGAATTAAAAATAATGTTAATCCTGGAAAAATAATTTATATTCCTAAAAAGGTTCACCATTCATTTCATGCTAGTAGTGATAAAATTATTGCCTTATATGTAATATCAGGTTCTTTCTAAACTTAGATTACATGAACAATTAAAGTTAGACAATTAATAGCTAATAAAAATAATAATAATAATAATTTATTAAAAAGAAAAATACAAATAAGATAGAACTTCCTTCATTATTATGCCAATAACAGACGCTACTAAAAAACAAATAGCACAACAGCGGAGATTATTTTACAAGATATGTTTTAAATGTGGAGGTAGAAATCCCCTTTCCTCCGAAAGATGTAGAAAATGCCATAGTCACAATATGAGATTGAAAAATAGAAATATTGGAGCTAAAAAATAAATTTAATAGTTTCTTATTTCATTAAATCTTTTGATTTACCAATAGTTAGCTTTAATTTTTTCAATAGCTTTTTCATGCTCAGGTCCTTTACTCTTTGCAAACTTCTCCATTGATGTAAGTGGTATTCCACCTAATGTTCTTGCCAATGCAGAGAAGAAAGTATTTTTGATAGTATCGTTTCTACCTACCTTTGACATAAACTTTTGTATTCCATGCTTAAAATTATGTTGCCATGTCTTATACATTACTCCTAATTTTCCTGGATCCATTGTGTTCCCAATGTCAAAGAAGTTAGACTTTTCAAGTAATCCAATGGGAACAAATGTAAGAGGAGTTACAGTAAATTTAGAATCTGGTTGTTCTGTTTCTAGTTCATGAATAAGTCTAATTGTTTCCCAGCTATCATCCATAGTCTCATCGTTATCTAATCCCATAATCAAAGTAAATGCAGGAACCCAATAATGTTCATTTAAAGTTTTAACCCCTTCTTTAACTACCCAATGCCATTCAGCAGGTTTAAATGGTGCTAATTTTCTATCAGCATATTTTCCGATTAATCTTATGCTACCTGTTTCAAATCCACATTGTATACCAATGAAGTTATCAGGTCCAGATTTAATTATCTTTGAAACATTTGGAACAAGTCTTTCGTCAGCTATAGCACCCGCTAAGGTTCCATGTGTTGGATTAGTATGTTCTATTCCTGTATCCATAATTCCTTTAAAAAGCTCTTCAATCGCTTCTCTATTAGGAGCCATATTTTTTGTAGTTCTAGGATTTAGACCATAAACAAATATATCATCACTATGGATCCATGCATTTTTAAGACCACCATATTTCATGTTAATCTCTATTTCTTTTTGTACTTTTTCTATAGGATAATATCTCAGTGGACGTAAAGTAACATCGCAGAATTTGCAACCACGTCCGCAACCCCGCATAACTTCAATCATTCCATGCATACTTGGTTTAACGATATTTGGTATTTCATCTACAGATGGCTCATCAGAATAATGAATAAATCTGCCATGATAATTTCGGTCACTTTTGATAAATTCTTTAATTTCAACTTTAAATTCACTTTTTTTAAAAGGATTTGCAGTTTCTAAATCTCCTCTAATTACTGCATCAAAAAATCGCGCTCCAGCACCATCTATTTCTGGTCCTATTCCTCCAAGATCTCCTTCAACAATACCATATATCCCATACTCTTCTATTTTACCAGGGTCATAATTGTATTGCCAAGTGCCTGATGCACCAACTATTACCTTTGCTTTACTATGGTTTTTAGTTTTAGCTGCATTTATACGCATATGCAATTCTCTATTATAAAACTCATCATAGGACATAGTCTTTCTTCCATATGTAAAAGTCATAGTTACAGGTCCCATTCCTAAGGGATCCATTTCATATGTACCTACAACTTCGGTTTCGGGCCCAATAAAACGACCTATATAATCAGGATGGGCAACAACAACATCATCTGGATTATAACCATCACGGAGAAGGGATGCTTCTACTTTTCTCAACCCATAGGGGGCATAATGTGCTATACCATTAGTATGTCCTATAGGATTACAAATGAAATCAAAGAGAACTTTAGGGGTAACTTGATTTTTTAAAATGTAATACCAGAATGAATCTTTAGTTCTGTTGAAATCTAAAGCTGGAGCACAACCAAAAAAAGATGCTAAAGATATTCCACGATATGGAGACATTAAAGTACGATCAGCAGATAATACAACTTTTGGATATTTCATGTTAAACTAATCCTAATCATTGAATTTGAAAAAGGGATGAATTTTAACTTTTCCCAACTTTCACGTTGATTTGTTTAAGGAATTATTTCCTAAACTCCTAAGCTATTTATTCATTATTAATAAACATAAAATAAAATAATATATTTTATAATAACTAAATTTCTTTATGGAAGAAAAATATAATTGTAATATTTGTAATTTATTAGTTGATATTAACGATATTGAGAACCATATTAAAACTCAAGATCATAAAGATTTAAAAAATCAATACATAAAACAATTAAATTCACTTGATAAAAATGAGAAGATTACTAATAAATCATCTTATGAAGAATGGAAGAAATATCAAAAATGAATAGTAACCTAAAATTTCTTGATGTAATCTATTATTAAATTTATTGCAATAATTATTAAAGAAAAAGATAGTATTTTGCTTAAAATATTTTCATTTATACGATGGATTGATCTTGAACCTATTTGAGCACCAAAAAAAGACCCAATAGCTAGTACAATACCATAACTATATTCTGGATGTGCTAAAATTATATGAGTAACTAATCCTGTTATTGCAGTTATCAAAAGTGTAAATTGTGCAGTGGGACTCGCATTAATCATTTTGAGTTTATAAAATATAACCAGGATAGGTACAAAAATAATCCCGCCTCCTACTCCAAAAAAACTTGATATAATTCCTGCTCCAAAATTTCCAAAAATTAAAATTAAGTATAAAAGAGGTTTAGGAATTGTAACTACAGTTTTACTAATAATTTTATTTTTAAAAAATATGTATATTCCAACTGATATTAATAAGATAGCAAAATAAATTTTAAAGTCATCTAACAATACTAAATTAGTAAAAAACCCTCCAATGATTGCACCTGGTATAGCTGGCAAAGCTAATTTTATTCCTAACCAATAATTAACATATTTTTTTCTTGCATATGTTATTGTAGATGAAATACTAGTAGCAAATACAGCAAGTAGACTAGAACTTGCAATAACAGATGGAAGAAAACCTATATATGTCAATGCAGGAGTTATAATTATTCCACCTCCTACGCCTATTAGTGAACCCAGAATTCCTGCTCCAAATCCTATTATTATTAGAATAATAAAGAGTTCAAGCAATTAAATTATTTCTCCTCTATCTGATCCTCATGGATATACAAGTTAAATGTTTATTCTCTTATGTTATTCTTAATACTAAGGACTATGCTTGAAGATTGACAAAATTATACAGAACCAAATATCTTATTTTTCTAGATAGATCAATAAAAAATATTTTCATTTTTAACTATTTATCACTCAATGAAAATTATTCCATTAATTTTGATTATAAAATATAAGTATATCATTATTTATCATAGTGTTATTTAAGAATGAGAATTATATTAATTGGATATGGTATTGTAGGTCAGAGTTTTACTAAACTGTTACTTTCCAAATTAGTAGATTTATACAATTTATATGGAATGAAGCCAAGAATTGTAGCATGTGTTGACAACAAAGGTTCTGCAATAGATACTTCTGGTTTAGATATACAAAGGCTTTTGGAAATAAAAAAAAATAAAGGAACAGTCGGAAAATATTATAATAATAATAACAAATCAAAATTGGAACCAATACAAATAATTGAAAATATTGACGCAGAAATAGTTATGGAATTAACTCCTACTAATTTAATTGATGGTGAACCTGGCTTATCCCATATAATTTCTGCAATGAAATACGGTAAAAATGTTATAACAGTTAATAAAGGACCATTATCAGTAGCTTTTTCTTCTCTTATTGAATTAGCTAATTTTAATGGAATAAGTTTTAAATTTAGTGGAACAGTAGGTGGAGGAACACCTATTCTTGAATTCGCCAAAAGATGTTTAAAAGGAGATAGAATTGTTTCCTTTAAAGGAATACTTAATGGAACAACAAATTATATCTTAAGTAAAATGGAAGAAGGTTTAACATTTACTGATGCTCTAAATGACGCTCAAATTAAGGGTTATGCAGAAACTGTTCCTTCATTAGATATTGATGGATATGATGCTGCTGCTAAATTAGTAATTATGGCTAACTGGTTAATGGGAATGAAGGTTGCATTAGAAGATGTTAACAGAAATGGTATTACAACAGTGAAAACTCAAGAAGTTTCCGAAGCATTAAGAAAAGGAAATGCAGTCAAGCTTATTGCTACTTGTGAAAATAAAAAACTTGTAGTTAAACCTATGGAAGTATCTAAGTTGGATCCTCTATGTGTCAATGGCACTTTAAATTCTGTTACATTTTCGTTGGAATATGCGGGAAATCAAACTATAATCGGACGAGGAGCAGGTGGTATTGAAACGGCTAGTGCAGTACTTAGAGACATGATAGAAATACGAGATAACATAATAAATGAAAAAAATATGTCTTAATTTTTGATAAAAAATGCAATTTATCTAATTTATGTCAAAAGAATTATTACCCTCATTTGAATCCATTATCTTACATGTATAGCGGAGAGATAGAATTCAGATATGACAAGAGCGTTAGGACTAATTAATGATCAAATTAATATAATCT
>DATFBJ010000003.1:0-4186 GCA_035253885.1 Nitrososphaeraceae archaeon | reverse complement strand
GTCAACATAATTTACTTTAGCCCATGGAGATATAATAATAATAGGCAACCTTCCACCGTAACCACAACGATCCTGATAACTATTACTATCTTTTCCACTAAGACCACAGAGGCCATCAGGACCACCTATAGCGTCATATTTGGGATCATTAGATTGCATTACTATTGGTGGCATAACATGATCATACCATCCACCAGTATCATCATATGCAATTATAATTGCAGTATTATTCCATTTAGATATATTTTGTAACTTGTTAATTGTACTTACTAAAAATGTCTGTTCATTAATTGGATCAGATGCTTTTGCATGTCCTGTTTGATAATAAGGTGCTTTCAAGAAACTTACAGCAGGGATATTATCAGATTCAATTGCAGTCCAGAAATCAGAAAGATCATATTGATGATTAGCCTGGTCGGTTTTACCTATCATACTTGTGGATGTAGGAGGAAGATGATTAGGATTTGCAGTTGATTGGTAATATTGGAAAGGTTCATGATGTACAACATAATCTGTAATATTATTACCTATAATATTTACATGAGAGGACCCACATACTGCTTTCCCATCGTCTGTCCTAGATGTTGGTTTGAATCCTCCTGAAAACCAACCCCATGGTATTTCTTTGTTATTTAAAAGATCACCTATATTTTTTCCAGTTATATATATTTTAGTTCCACTAGAACAGTCATCAAATAATGTATCTAAATCGCCTATTAGAGTTCCGTTAGAGACTTCATTTTCAATATTAGCAGGTATTACTCCATGTGTTTGACCTGATATGAGATTAATATGCCCAGGTAATGAAGGACCAGTAATGGTACTATGAAAATTATCATTAATTGCAAAATGTTGAGCATAATTCCATAATGCAGTAACCGTATTACCATCAAAATAACCCATTACCTGGCTAGTATCACAACCCTCTCTTATTATTCCGTTTGATTCAACAAATTTGTCCATAAGGCCTCCATTATAAGACTTTTGTATAGCAGTATATGTATGGTTATTATCACATGATGCAACTGTTTTTGCATCATCTTTACTCATTCTAAAAGGATCGTTCAAATTCGTATTATTATATAAAAGTGGTTTTGTCAAACCATTTATTGAAGGTGTATTAGAAAAAGCATAAAATGGAATTTCACCATCAAGATTTTCAGCATGAGGATATGACCCAAAATAATGATCAAATGATACATTCTCTTGAAAGATAATAATCAAATGTTCTATTGGTGTTGTTGTTGTTGTATTATTCAAAATATTGGACTTATTTGTTAAAGATATTGGTGTTAAAGAAGTTGATATTGTTAAACTTTCATCAGCTACTACGGGAATCCAGCCATAAAGAATTATAACTAAAACAAATGGCATAATTACTTTCTTACAAATAAATTGGTAAGTTAGAAACATTTTAGATATATTAAAAAAGACTATTATTAAAATCTGTTATGATTCCAAATCAATGTTTAAAAGTATAGTGAATTGATTTTGATACAAAATTTTGTAGTTCTCTATAAATATCTAATATAAAATTGGCTTAAAGAAATGAAATGAAACAGTACCCATATTCAAATTTTATCCATCCAGATTATAATTCATATTAGTTGTTATCATTATCATCATCATCAATATTTTGAAATTCAAATGAATTTACTGTACTATTAGCTATATTTAGATAAATTGGAAACTCTATAGGAAGAGCATCATAACGTAGTGAATAGGCTTTACCAACATGATCTTCTAATTCATCTTTATCTTTGTCATCATTAGTAATAACTGTCCATACTTCCATAACTTGAACTTGTTTATCATTATTATTATCTGTATAAGTATAAATTATCTTATAAGCAGCGTTGCCATCAATTTTTATATTTGGATTTGACTCTATGATTTTAAAATCTGTTAATTCTAATTTATAGGAAGAAATCTTCGAATTAGTAAATTCCTCTAATGTCATTTCTGGAGGTAAATTATGAACATATACTGCAAAACTCTTTTCTGCATTATTACAGATTATGTTAGTACTAGTATTATTACTGTTGGTATTTATTTGATTTGATACTGTTTGTTTTAATGTGTTAGAGTTTGGACAAAATAGTGCTATATTATTTATACCAACCACATCATCATTTTTTATTCTTTTTTCAAATTCATCTATTATCCAAGTAGAAGGATAGCCAATGCTCAATCCAAATATAGTGTTTTTATATTCTTCAATATTTTCCACAGAAGTAGTTTGGGCTAGAATTAATTGAGATGAGCTAGAAGTAAAATAAATTAATAATAACAATGGAACTAAGAGCACTAGAACTAAAATATTATTTAATTGATTTGAATAAAAAGATACTTCTTCTATTTCTAGTTTCATTTACACTAATTAATGTTAATAGTTGTTATATCTTTAACTTTAATAGTTTTTCCTAATTAGTAACTATTATTTTACAAACAATTGTAAAAAATTATATCCTTGATTTAAGAGTTCTGATGCTTTTTAGTAAATGAGATAATAGGTAGCAGATAGTTTATTACTATAATAAAAAAAGGAAATATCTTATAAATAAATAATAATAACTTTTTGCCTAGTTAAATTTTGATTATTTTTAATATAAAATTATAAAAATCCTGTACAATCATTCTCCTTAAAGATATAGTTATTATCTATTTAGTTTCATTTAATTTTTTGGCATCTGAAAATTGTATAAATAATTTTTGTTTTACTAAAACTGATTTAAAAATACAACTTTTAAGAGAAATTGATAAATTCAACTGAGAATTCTCCTTATATCAGGGTTAGTTTATCTCCAATTGATGTATTTCATAATATTGTATCAATCACCATTTTTGCCTTCAAATCTGCCAGTAACATAATATAATAAGTTTTAATTATTTGAAAAAGTTCATACTTGTTATTCTAATTAATTTTGAGATACTAGAAAATTAAATTAGTTGAACAAAATAGGTGTTTTATTCCATTCAAATATAATTTTCATAACATGATTGAAAAATTTCTAACTCTATATTTCATTGCTTAATTCAGAATCCGATAGAATTGCCATCTTATTAGATATTACATGTATTCTCTTTCCAAATTTTTTTAGGTGCCTGAAAATTAGATTAGTAAAAGTAGAGAATTAAGAGGTACTTGGAAATAGAGAATGTCAACCAATTTTGATACAATTTTCTAGTTCAGAAACATATTTTCAATATATCATATTTTTTAATTTAACATATTTTTTACAGTATGTGTAAATAACTTTCTATCAACAGGTTTCCTCATTATTTGTTCTTTTGATATACCTGGTATTATAGTTGAAAGTTCATCTTCTATATCTAAACCTGTTGTAAAAATAATCTTAATTGTTGGATCTATAGCTTTTATTTGTTGATGCAATTGAATTCCATTCAAATTTTTCATTCTGATATCAAGTATTATTAATATATTATTAAAATTGTGAATTTCTCTTATATAATTGAGGACAATAGAAGGATCTTTAAAACAAGTAATATTATAATCATAATCTTTTAGAAAGCTTCTATAAGTAAAGAGAACATCTTCATCATCATCAACTATAATTATTCTTTTGTTTTTATTATTATTTTTTTTATGGGAAAAGAAGTCTTCTTGTACAAATGAATTCTTTAACTGTTTCTCCATCAGAGAATATGTACTATTAGTATCATTATCTTTCTGTGACAATAAAGTATTATTCCTTCTTTTTATATTATAAATAGGATACCCAATATTTTCTGTAACCTTGAATTCACCATTATTTATAAAATTATACTTATTTAAAATATTAGAAAAAGATTTTAAAATTCTATAAAACTTATCTCCAATAATTATCTCATTAGGAATAGATAAAGAAGAAGAATTTATCTTGGAACATATGTTTACCGTTGAACCAAATATATCTATTTGATAATTATCTCCAGCTAAGGCTAAATCTATTATTCCCCAATCTAAACTAATCTTATAGCTCTCTATTGGATATAGATTATTCTTCAATAATAATTCTTGATTTATATTCTCTCTCTTTTCTAAAATTCTAAAACCACACACTCAATTACCTCTTCAAATGCTTTTTCATTATTATAATCAGAAGTTTTTGGAAAGTATACTAATAGACAATCACCAATATTTTTTATATTTCTTCCATTACTATTTTTAACTAAGTCAGATACT
>DATFBJ010000002.1:0-2645 GCA_035253885.1 Nitrososphaeraceae archaeon | reverse complement strand
ACATAATCTACAACCATGTATCATAAGTTTTGCTTTTATCTGTCCATCTTATATTCCAGATAAAGATTCACTTTATGTCTTGGAGACAGTAGCTGGTTTTTCTAAAAAGCATGATATAAAGGTAGGAACAAATATCGGTTTGCAGCTAATTAGATGAGAACTTCCTTTGGTTACTTTTCAAAAAATGTTTATTCTTCCTTTACCTTTTAGAGTATTCTAAAACCTACATGTTGTAAGACTACATAAGTACGCTTGAAATTGTTTCTATTCATTACAACAATTAATGCCTCAGCAAACATAATTTGTAACTATTGAGTATTAATTTACTTTGGTATTGTCGGGTAAAAGCCAAGAATGTAAGTTTTGAATTATTCAAAAAGAAAAGTTTAAAATATTACAGTTCTAAATTAATGGTCATACAAACATTCTCATCAAAAACAGCAACTAAGAAAAAAAGCAATAAAAATAATGCCGAAAATAGACTGCCAATTCAGTGTAACTAATAAAATAAAATTTTTTGTGGTATGATCGGACAGTAATCAATAATGATATAATCCTTCACATAAAGGAGAGTATAGTAAATATGCTATCATGATATTCAACCAATTATTATATCTCTTATCATGGATTATGCTAATTCTAAGCATGAATATACACTATCATTTTTATGAAATTAAAGTAATAATTAATTAGAAATAATTATGTATACTTATCTATCTGTCATAAATGTTAAATCCATTATACATTTGTAAGTGATAGAATATCATAGAGCTATCTTGTACTACATATTTCTAAAATGAGTTCTTTGACTTTGTTCGTAAATTAAATCTTATAACTCATCTATCATTATATATACTCTTATCAATTATATGATAAAAGAGTAGTAATTATTAAATAATTTAGCTATAGAACTATATCATTGGAAGAATTTGTATTGGAGAGAATACTAAGATCTCTTATTGAAGAAGAGAGCATATCTAGGCTCCTTAAAACTATTGAAAAAGAAGACGGTAAGCGGACCACTCAAGATTTTCACAACGTATGGTTAGATTCTGAAGTTATAGATAAAAGTAAGAAAATATGGGTTAATTAAACAAATTAACTATATAGAGATAAAAATATGTAATAAGTGAAATTTATGTATTACAATATTGTTAGTAAATACAAGTAAATTAATGAAAGAGAAAAGAATCCTAATAGTAGACGATGAACCCGATGTTAATTTAGCGCTAAGAATAGTGTTAGAAGATAACAGTTTCATTGTTGATTCGTTTAATGATCCTCTCCGAGCATTAGAGAATTTTAAAGCTAATTTGTATGACTTAATAATTCTAGATATTAAAATGCCAAAAAAAGATGGTTTTGAAGTATATAAGGAGATTTTGAAAATTGATAACAGAGTCAAGGTCTGTTTTTTGACAGCTGGTGATATTAATTATAGATCGCTTAAGGGAACATTTCCTACATTAGATGAAAATCAATTTATTAAAAAACCTATTGAAAATATAGAGTTAATAAAACAAATACAAAAAATAATCAATTTTAATTAATAAAAAGCAATATAGAAATAAAATATTGTATTCTACTAAACTTAATAGCAAAGGTAATTCAATCACCATTAATTTATTTACTCTGCCATTGCATTTGCATATAATCTTGGCTTTGTTATCAGAACTTTTGAATTATTTCTCTTGCATATGCTAATGTAGTTCTACGGCAAAAGGCAATTATTTTATACTAAACAGATCACAATATCAGAATTAGTCTTCTCTTTATTATATCTTTATCAATATTGAGATTCGAACCTATTTACTAATTGAACATAGACAAGTATAGAAATCATTCTCTCATATGTTACATCTTTTGATACAAATATGATAATTTCAATAATATAGAATCATTCTGTATTCCAACCTATAAGCAATCAAAATATTCATCATTCTATAAGACACATTCTTTCTTCCTCCATAGTTCAAGTACAATCAGAATATTACATGTTAGCTTCTATCCTCTATCGACTTTCTTTAGACAAAAAATACTATAATATCTTCAGTCATTATCACAAACTATCATCAACAATTCAGTTACTTCAGGCTTTTAAGTAATGTATCAGCAGGTAATGTATTAAGTATGTCTGATTGTTTTGCCCAACCTCGTCTGGCTTGACCTATACCAAATTTCAAAAATGCAAAATGGACAGGATGATGAGCATCTGAATCAATTACAAGTTTGATATTATTTTCAACTGCCATTCTTATATAATCGTCTTTTAGGTCAAGACGGTCATAATGAGCATCAATTTCTAGAACAGTGTCTGTATCTTTTGCTACATCTATCAATTTTAGTATATTAACAGGATATCCTTCTCTTTTATTGATTCGTCTACCTGTAGGATGAAAAATAATATCAATACTAGGATTCTGTGCAGCTTTTATTAGTCTCTCAGTTTGGACTTCAATTGGTTGTGCGAAATTAGAATGGATTGCTGCTCCTACTATGTCAAGTTTGTCTAATACATTATTCGCAATATCAAGCGATCCATCCTTCATTATATTTACTTCAGCAGAGGACAATATTCGAAAATTATTCAATAATTTTTGATGATTTTTTTGATCTTGAATATGCTGATTCATTTTTATCTTGTC
>DATFBJ010000001.1:0-9735 GCA_035253885.1 Nitrososphaeraceae archaeon | reverse complement strand
AAGATGATGGCATGTTTAGTTTTAGGAAAAAAAAATTATTAGATAATACACTTAAAATTAATTGTAAGAATATAATTTCTTTTCAACCTGAAAATATTTTTTATCTTACTGGATTTTGGGGTGAAGGAGTTGTATTAATCAATCATAATAATACAAAGTTATTTACTCCAAAATTAGAATATTTTCGAGCACTAAAAGATTCAAAAGAATGTGAAATAATAAAAACAGAAAGAGGAAATGATGCTTTGATATCTATCATTTCTGAATTGGAAAATAATAATGACTATTATTGTACAGATAATACTAATTATAATATAATAAATCAAATAAAAGAAAAGATAGGTCATAATAAAATAACAGTTAATGAAGATCCATTTTTTAAAACACGAAGTATCAAAGATAAAATTGAGATAAAAAATATCAAAAAAGCTGCTAATATCATAGATAACCTATACGAGATCTGTCGAGAAGAGATTAAAGAAGGAATGACAGAAAGAGAATTACAATCAATATTAGTCTATGAAACATTTAAAATGGGTGGAGGATTTCCAGCATACAAATCTACCTTAAACCCATTTATAATAGCAAGTGGAATAAATTCATCATTACCTCATGCTAATGTTTCTGAAAGAAAATTCAAAAGAGGAGATTTTATTGTTGTTGATCTCACTTTAAGGTTTAATGGTTATGTAGCAGATGCTACTAGAACATTTGCTTTGAAAACAATTAATCCGGAAATGAAAAAAATATACAATATAGTAAAAAAATCTCAGATATTAGGATTGAACAAATGTGGTAACAAAATAAAAATAGGAGATGTTGACAAAATATGTAGAGAATATATTTCTCAAAATGGATTTGCAAATGAATTTAATCATTCAACAGGCCATGGAATAGGTCTCGATGTTCATGAGCCTCCTTGGATTCACTCTAATAATAAAGAATTATTAATGAATAATATGACTATTACTGTAGAACCTGGAATATATCTTGAGTCCAAATTTGGAGTAAGAATTGAAGATAGTATAATTATAGATAGTCATAAGAAAACAGGAATTACAAATTTCAATAAATTTGAGAAAGATTTAATTGTTATTTAATATTTCAATAAAATAATTAAATAAAAAATTTTAAATATAGCAATGCTTATTTCAATTGATCTATAATAATTTCAAATAATTTCTTTGCAATTGACTCTTTACTTTGAACTGTTAAATGCATCACTTGCTTATCACAATTCTCATTATCATCATTATTTTTTGTAACAATAAAAACTTCATTATAATCAGATCCAATTTTAGTATTTTGTCTTCCTACATCATTTGCAACAATAATATCTGCATTACATTCTTTCAATTTTTTTTTTGCCTTATTAATTAAATAAGTATCTGAAACATCATAATATGCTTTAAAACCAACAAGAAATAAGTGTTTGTCTATTAATTTAATTTCATTAATAATTTTTTTTGTCGGTATTAATTCTAAGTTAATTGAATCTGAAACCTGACTAGGAATTTTTTTATCATATATTTGTGCAAGTTTAAAATCTGTGACAGCAGCTGCAAAAATAACTATATCAAATTTCTTTGAAGTAATTTCAGAAATAACTTTTGCATACATGTCATCAGATGTATTAACTCTAATAGTTATCAAATTATCTGGATTAAAAGAATAACCATTCATAAAAGAAGAAGAAGAAAGTGAAGAATTTCCTACTATATGTGTAACCTTTGCACCATATTCAAGAGATTCTTTAACTATTGCATAACCCATTTTTCCAGAGCTTAGATTAGTTATAACTCTGATAGGATCAATATATTCTATTGTACCTCCTGATGTAATTAAGATGTTCTTATTGGAAAGAACTTTTCTTTTATCGTTTATTTTAGTAAAAAATTCTAAAACTGATTTTAATGCTTGATCCGGTTGAATAACTTTTGCTTTACCTTCAGAAATATTAGGTTCTAAAAAAGATATGCCAAGTTTTTTTAATTTAAGTATATTATCAATTACTAAATGATTGTCATACATTGCTTCATGCATAGCAGGTGCAATAAAAATAGGAATTTTGGATCCTAATCCTACAGATAAAATAGAAGTTATTGGAGTATCATCTATTCCATTTGCAAATTTTCCAATTGTATTAGCTGTACAGGGATACAAAATTATTAAATCAGATTTGTTATAATCTGCTAATTTAATATGTTCCATATTAGCTGTTAATTTAGTGACAACACTATTTCCAGTAGCCCATTGCAAATAATTAGGATGTAATAATATAGTAGCAGAACGTGACATTACAGGAAATACATTTGCACCATGTCTCATTAAAAGGCGAGCGAAATCAATTGCTTTATAAGCAGCAACACTCCCACATACACAAAGAACTATTTTTTTGTCTTTTAATAAATTTCCCCATGTTCCTATTATATCCTTTGAAGAATGTAAATCGCTATTCATTTTTTTTCAAGGAAGAAGAAGATATTTTTTTTCTCATACTTTTTCTTGTTTTAGATAATTGTACATATTCTTTATTTTGTATTTTGTATGAATGTTGATTTTCGGGAAATTTACTAGTTTTCACATCACTGATATAATTATATAATGCATTCAAAATAGTTTCTGAAAGATTGATATAACTTTTTACAAATCGAGGTTTGATCTTATCATAAAGATTTAACATATCATGTAAGACTAGAACTTGTCCATCACAATGAGGACCTGATCCAATACCAATTGTTGGTATTTTTAGATTTTTAGAGATTAATTCTGCAACTTCTAAAGTAACCATTTCTAACACAATTGCAAAAACTCCTACTTTCTCCAATTCTCTTGCTTCCCTTAATAATTTGTTACCAGAAAGAGCGGTACTGCCTTGTACTTTATATCCTTCCCAAAGTTTTGTAGTTTGTGGTTTTAATCCTATATGACCCATTACAGGAATTCCCATATCAAGAATTGCCTTGATTTTATCAATCATTTCAATGCCACCCTCGAGTTTAACTGCATCACTTCCTGATTTTATAAATCGAATAGCATTCTTAACTGCATGCTTAACATCAATTTGGTATGAACCAAAAGGCATATCGGATACTATAAGAGATCTCTTAGTTCCAGTTGCTACTGCTTTTGTAAATATGAGCATTTCTTTCATATTTACTGGTACAGTAGAATCATAACCTAGCATAACCATTCCTCCACTGTCACCAACTAATAGAATATCAATACCTGCATTATCACAAATTTTTGCACTCCAATAATCATAAGATGTAATAACTGAAATTTTTTCTTTATTTTTCATGGATATAATATCATTAATAGTCATCTTTTTTGGATTAGTTTTATGATTATTATTATTCATTATTCCTCACATTTCCACGTATTATTCTTAAAGAATTATCAAGATTTAATTGATTATTAAAAGTATTCAAGATATTTAATAAAGAATTCTTATTCATTTGTTTTAATTGTTTTGAAGTTTTAACAAGTTCTGGAATAGATCTTACAATATTATCTATTATACTTATTGTAGCAGTCTGTGAAGATCTTGAAAGAGGATTAAGATCAATTGTGATTACCTTTTTATGCATATTAATTAATGCTTGTGTACGATCACCATCTTCTAATGGTACAAAAACTACATCGGCTAGAAAAATTCCTTCTGGGTCAATATGCCTTCTATTACTTGTTAACTCAGGTATTTTTACAAATGTTTTTTGACCTACTCCAAGAACAATATTTGCTCCATTTTTTTTTAGAATTTCTGCAATTAAAATTTCTCTACTTCTTGTTCTATAAAAAAGATTAACTTCTAGTAAGGACCCTGTTTCATTTGCTAGCTCAACAATATCTTTAGGACATAATGCTGCTGTATTTCCATTTACAGATATTACAGGTTTCTTAGCAAGTAAAAGTAAACTTGCAGCGGCCTTAATTGCATTAAAAGCATAAGAAGAGGTTTTTTCACCTAAAAGATAATCAAATGCTTCTCCTCTACCATGGGCTATTAATCCTTCACTAACTACTAAACCGGATTTGAAACCACTAACAAGTAATTCTCTTATTTCAAGAGATTTCGCTCTTGGATGATTGGATGGTATATTATTGTTATAAATCATAATTTTTTATTATAGCTCCTTTATTATCAATATCCGAAACTATTAAGGCACCCGGAAACTCCTTCAAAATTGATGTAACTGTAGAGACTTCTCTATCCTGAACCAAGGTAAAAATTGTTTGTCCAAACAAAGCTATGCTACAGTCAATTCCATGATTGTTTAACTTTTGTATTGGTTTTTCACAGAAGCCTTTTGTCAATCCTAAAAAATCTGCAAATTTGTGAGCCATATTCAAAAATGAATTAACATCTTTTGATAATAATAATTGTTCCACCATCTTACTGCCAATAGTATTAGCATTATTTGAATAACTGTCAAGAATTTGTTTTGTAGAGATTGGATTAATACAAAGAATAATAGCTTTATAGTTATTTAATTCTATTTTAGTCACTTTACCTATTCCTGGAGCACCAAAACTAGTTCGAATCTCTAATCCACCATAGAATTCAGCTATTACAGTTCCTAAACCTGTCTTGCATTGTATTTCAGCAATATGTGCTATCTGAGCTGCCTGTTCTTTTAATAATCCTATATCAAGAGCTTTATTCAAAGCATATGAGAGACTCAAAGCAGCTGCACCACTTGTTCCTAATCCATAACCTATAGGAATATCTATAGTATGTTTTATATTGATAAAATAAGAAGGTAAATCAAATTTATCAAGATAATATTGAATAACCCATCTTGAAACTTCTAGTTCGTTAAATAGGGAATTATTAAGGAAGATTTGATAACCTTTAGTCTTAGATTTGTATAGTTCTATTGTTGTAGTTACACCTTTATTAAAAGAAAAACCTGCCCCTTTTGAGCCATAAAAAAGCAAATTAGTTCTCTTATTATTGTTATTAGGTTTTTCAAAGAAACCTGTAATATGACCAGGACTAAATGCAGTACATCTAGCAATAAAATCATTGTTACCATTAGTAGCATTAGTCTCAGAACAGGTCATAGAATAAATGTAAAGATATGAAGAAAATATAAAAATATCGTTAAAAGAAATTTAAAAGATATTTTGATATACAAAATTTTTTTTATTTTAATAACTTGTCTATTCTATGGTAATCATTAATAATTTATAGTTTTTTAAGATATTCCTATAATCCATGTCTAATCATTTAAATTTTTAATACAAAAAATATCAATTACCAACAAATAGAAAGGAATTTTTATAGGAAAAGCAGTACATAGATAACTATTGTCCAATGAAATAGAAATTATTTGCATCGGAAATGAAATATTAAATGGGACAACAATTGAAAAAAATTCCTCTTGGTTAACAACAAGAATTAGAAAAATTGGTGGTAATGTATCAAGAATAACTATAATTCGAGATAATTTCAAAGAGATTGAATCTACTATGAATGAAGCATTACATCGTAGGCCTTTATGGATAATAACTTCAGGAGGTCTTGGTCCAACGTACGATGATATCACCATAGAATCTATTGGAAGAATATTGAAAAGAAATTTAATTTATCATCCTACAGCATTAGCAATTTTAAAAAGAAATTATCTGAAAAGAGGAATAAAAAAATTAAATAAATATCAATCAAAAATGGCACTTGTGCCTGATAATTCAGAAATAATAGATAATTCAATAGGAACAGCACCATCAGTATTAATAAGAGATAGAGAAACAAAAATAATTTGCTTGCCAGGTGTACCTATTGAATTAAGGCATATTTTTAAAAAAAATATATTAACAATGATAAAAGAGGAATACAAAGGAATTTTTTTTAAAGAACAATTTTTAAAAACAATAAAAATTAGAGAAAGTTATATAGCAAAATTTTTAGAAACAACTATAAAAAAATATGATCAAAATGATTACAACCTTTATATAAAAACACATGCAAAAAATCCAACATCAAGGATACCTAAAATGAATATTTATGTTTCTATTAAAGGAAATAACGAAAAAATAGTGAATATGACATTTGAAAATATAATAAATAAAATTAAAAAAGAAATATACCGACTCAATGGAGAAATACTGTGATTAATTAATAAATAGCGAGAAAAGTATCGGTGAATATAAATGGACGTAAAGAATTCTCTGTACTTGCATATAATTTGAGAGTTGCTGGACCTACTGGAATTTTATCTGTTTCCTCTTTTGTTAAAGAAATTTTAAAGTTTCCTAATTTATTATTTATTGGTACTGCTTCTCCTTGAGAAATAATACTTCCATTATAATCAGTAAAAAAGAATTCAGCCGATACTGATGTTGGTGTAGTTGGTGGCATATTATCAACTTGAATCAAAAATTCCAATGTTTTTTCTTCTCCAATTTTTATAAACTTGGAAGAATTAATAGATGTAACTTGAATAGATTTGGGTTTTTCAAATGTTGACCAATATCCCGCATTGAAAGGATAAGAAGAATCATCAAATAATTTTAGATCTATGATTCTTCCAGATGGATTATATCTATCTAAATAGAAGGCACCATTACTTATGAGAGCATGATTATGTTCTTCTATCCATTTTATACTAGCATCATACCTTTTTTTTGCTTCTTCGAGACTTATGATATTTTTAAGAGGAGTAGGTATAAAATTTTCATTTTTCATCTTTATGAGTTCATTTTTTATTAAATTAGCATGTTCTGGAATTATTAACGATAACCATTCTGTATTTTTTGTAGTTGATTGTGATTTAGAGAAAGAAAGATCATTTGATAAAACTAGTCTTTCTGAAGCTGCAGTTATCTCCCAAGGTTCTTGAGACCATACTGCAGCACTTGCAGCTATTTCTTTATTGTCATAATGCCATTGATCCAAATATGATTCTACAACATCATCAGAGATAAATCTAATTCCTTTAAAATAAGGTAATCCAAGTTCAACTCTAGAAGTGTATTCTGGATCAACGGTAAGATCATTATCTCCATTATTTGTACCCCATTCATACATAAAATACAGAGAATATAATAAGTCAGATTTATCCATTGGAATTCCATTATGCCAATTAGAATATAAAATTTTATATGTGACTTTGCTTAATGATGTTGAATTTTCTTCTACAGGTATCCAACCTAAATTACTATTCCATATAATAGCATCTGGGTGAATTTGTATTCGTTCAAAAGGTCCATTTAAAGTAGAATTGAGAATCTGATTTCTCATTGAGATAACTTCTCCTGTAAAGGGATGTCTAAGAGTAGCACTGTCTGCAATATTTGAATATATAGTTATACTATATGCATCACTAAATCCACCTATATTATTCCAAGCACCTTGATAAATTTGCTTAACACCTATTTTTAAGGAATCATCTCTTTCAGATTTTGCATTAAGTAGTGAAAATTTGCTTGTTATACCAGCACCAAAATCATTTACTAAACCGGTAATTAAAGAAGAAACAGCATAAGGATCAACATTTTTAACTAAAAAAATACGTACTGATTCTTCAATTCCCATTCTAGTTGCCTCATTAAGTAAAGTATTTCTTTCATTTTCAGAGCTAAAATTCGAAAATACTAATTTTTGAGTTATTTTATCCAATGTAGAATTTTGATATTGCCAAAATCCTGGATTTTGATTTCCTGGCATATTAGCATACCATGGTGCATACATTTGAGCAACTACTGCATCATTATATTTTGTAAAAGACGTACCTCCAGTAAATCCTTCCGTATATATATGCCATAAAAAATCCTGTGGATCAGATCCTTGAGTAAAAGTAACAGCTTTATTAAGGTCACTATAATCTTTAATAATGGTAAAACCCACTCGTGCTAATGCACTAGACACTAATTCTCCTAGAACTTTTCTTTGGAGATCATCACTTCTTATTAAAACTTTTAATTTAATAGGCGTATCTTTAAAATACCATTTATCATCTTTTAGTGTAGCTCCATGCTCAATCAAAGTTTTTTTAATTTGTTGTAATGCATAATCGGGATCATAATGGAATCCAAAGGATTCAACAGTATCCATCACCACAGGATAGTCAGGGGAAAAAAGTCCAAAAGGATCTGACATTGGAATTCCATAACCATGTAATATTTCATTGGAAATAAAGTTTCTATTTATTAAATAATTTATAGCAAATCTAACATCACGAAATTCAAATGGATTTATAGTATCGTTATCTGACGATGGAGCAGGATTTAATAAAATTCCAAATGAGCCTCCAACTTTATCAAATAAATTGATATTTACATCATTTTTTATATCTGAAACTAGGTCAAGTGGAATACGAAAAAAATAAGTATCCAAGTTTCCAGATTTTATTTCCTGAAGAGCTACATTTTCATCTAAGTAATGGATAAATCTTATATTTTTAATATTATAACTGTTTTGATTAGTTAACTCTTTCTGTTCTTTTTCTTGTTGTTGCTGTTCTGACAATTCAAAAGGATATTGGGAAAATATAATAAAAAAAATGACTGATATGATAAAGAAATTACTAGGAATTAATTTTATCATAATTAATATTATGAGAAGTGACTGATAATTTTAAGTAAATAAAAGCATTATTACATATACAAAAAAATTTAGTTAAAGCTTAAGGTGAGTTTTCAATCCTTTATAACGATTCCTAATAGTGACTTCTGTAACACCTGCTGCCTCTGCTACATCCTTTTGTGTCTTATTTTCTCCGTTCATAACACAAGCAACATATAATGCAGCTGCTGCAAGACCCATCGGATCCTTGCCTGCTGAAATTTTACCTTCCTCTGCTTTTTTAAGGATTTCAAGAGCTTTACGTTTTGTTTTTTCAGATAATCCCGCTTTACTAGCAATTCTAGCAACACACTTCACTGGATCAACAACTGGCATTCTTAAATCAAGTTCTCTAATCAAAAGCCTATAACACCGTGCGACATCCTTTTTCTTGATATTGCTTGCATTTGCTATATCCTTTAAAGTTCTAGGAGTTTCTGTATCACGACAGGCAGCATATAATGCAGCTGCAACTAGAGCAGAAATCGACCTTCCCCTAACTAGTCCTTTTTCTAAAGCTTTTCTATAAACATATGCTGCCTTTTCTATTACAGCATCTCCTACTGCCAATTTGTCTTTTAGTCTATCTAATTCACTAAAAGCTTGTCTAAAGTTACGGTCAACTGGTTCATGGACTTGACTTCTACTATCCCATGTTCTAAGCCTTTCAATAGTACTTTTCATTGAGGAGGAAAGAGGTTTACCGGAAGCATCTTTGTCGACAGGTCCTATAATAGTAGCTAGTCCCATATCATGCATAGCTAAAGAAGTGGGAATTCCAGCACGGCTTCTGTCTTCATGTTCTTCTTTAGAAAATGCTCTCCATTCTGGACCTGTTTCTTCGATTCTTTCGTTGATTACAAAACCACAATTTCCACAAAACATTTCACCTGTGGAATTATCAGTCACCATTGGACCTTTGCCACATCTTGGACAACGATCCCCAAATAATGATATATCTTTAACCATTCATTTCACCATAAAACTTTTTAATAACTAAATTCGTATTATTTATATTTTTTCTATTATATAAATATTACCATACTAAAAATCTAAATCTGTTTAAACTGGAACAAAATTTTGATTTTCCTTATTACTGTACTTCAATTGCTTCTTGATTAAATCCCTTTTTTACTAGATAACCTTTAACATCGTCTCGATGATCG